>NZ_PVNE01000022.1 GCF_003001905.1 Planifilum fimeticola | reverse complement strand
TCGAAAAAGCCGCAAACCCCGTCGTGGCCGCCCCATCCGTGTGGGAGAGGGATACCGCCGGCGTTGGATCATTGAACGCTGCTTCGGGTGGATGACCAATTACCGTCGGTTGGTAGTTCGGTATGACCGATATTTGCATATATATAGAGCTTTTTGCCTGATCGCATTCATTATTTGGTGTGTAAACCGAATTTTGAAATAGCTTCTAGCAGTGAGGCATATAAAGTGTTGCACTGGGATTACGGTATTTGTCAAATTTTTTGTGCGGAACAGCAGGAGCACTGTGTAGTTCTTTGGGAGACTACACAGTGTTTCTATATTTCCGCAAGAAAAAACTTTTTAAGAGAGGCATGTTTGTTTTGCCATCGCATTTACTGTGTGTACACTCCCTCTATTTTGGAGACAATCGGTTGCGAGTCTCCCTTTACAGAGGTATTATTCAACTATATCGATTATGCGGAAATGAATAACTTATGATAAAATGCATAATGAGGTACGGGTTTTCGGGAAGGGGACACATCATGGGAAAAAAGGGCTGGACGACGGTCGAACGGTTTCTTCAGAATCTTCCGTTTCCGGCGTTTGTTCTTGATGAACGCGAAAATTTGTCTTTCGCCAACCGGGTTGTCTGTTCCCTTTTGGATCAGAAGGAAGACGAGATTCTCGGAATGCGGATGGATCAGTTCATTCCCGAACTCGGGCGATTTCGGTCCGAAGGAAATCGGAACATTCACTTCTGCGGGAGTCGGTGGCGTGTCTGGCGAGTGACATATTCCCGGCGCCGGATTTTTTTATTGACCCCGGAAGAGGATGCCCCTTCCGCCCGGGAGGAAAATCTCTCTTGGCTGGATGTGGACACGATGATCAGCTCTCTTTATGACGATGTGATCATCACCGACGGCAAGGGAAAAATCCTGAAGGCGAGCGGCAATTTCGAAAAGATCTATGGCAAGCGTTCTGACGAGTTGATCGGAAAAACCGTCAGGCAATTGGAGTCTGAAAAGGTATTCCAGCCCTCCATCACCTTGAAGGTGTTGAAGGAAAAAACCAAATTGACCGATATTCAAATGACCAAAGGCGGAAGGCGCGTGTTGGTGACCGGGATTCCCGTTTTTAAAAAGAACGGTGAAATCCTTCGGGTGATTTGTTATTCCAGGGACATTACCGAGCCGGTCCGGTTAAAAGAGCACCTGAGCATGATGGAACAGGAAATGGCTCGAATTCAATCGGAACTGGATGCTTTAAGAAGAGAAAAACTGGGAGACAACGAGTTCGTCGCCGTTAACAGCTCTATGAAGTGCTCTCTGGAAATGGCGCGGAAGGTGGCCCCGGTGGATGTCAACGTCTTGCTTCAAGGAGAATCGGGAGTCGGAAAGACGGCAATAGCCCGCTACATTCACAGACAAAGTCATCGGGCAGACGGGCCGTTTATCGAGGTGAATTGCGGGGCGATCCCTGAAGCCCTGTTTGAGTCGGAGTTTTTTGGATATGAACCGGGTTCCTTTACGGGGGCCAGCAAAAAGGGAAAAACGGGATTTGCCGAATTGGCCCATGGGGGTACGCTGTTTTTGGACGAGATCAGCGAACTTTCCTTTTCGGCCCAGGTAAAGGTGCTGAAGTTTATTCAGGAAAAGCGATATTACCGGATTGGGGGAACCCGGCTGCGGGAATCGGATTTCCGTTTGATCGCCGCCACCAATAAGGATCTTGAAAAAATGGTAAGGGAAGGTCGTTTCAGAGAGGATCTGTATTTTCGCCTCAACGTGGTTCCGATTACCATTCCGCCTCTGCGTACAAGACAAGAGGATATCTTGCCGCTGATCCGCTATTTTCTGGATAAATACCGGAAGAAATATCGGCGGGAGAAAACCCTGGACTCTCGGGCTATCGATTGTTTGTTGGAATATTCGTGGCCGGGAAACGTTCGGGAATTGGAAAATTTGATCGAGCGGTTGGTTGTGACGGTGGAAACGGAGGTCATCCGACCGGGGGATTTGCCCGAGAGGGTAAAGCAGCCCGAGATCCACACACCCTATTTGTTAGACGGCAACCGCACGCTTCCGGCGATCTTGGCTGAAGTGGAGAAGAAGATTCTGGTTGAAGCGAAAAAAAGATGCAAAAGCACCACGGAGATGGCCAAAGTGCTGGGTATCAGCCAATCCACCGTTGTTCGGAAATGGCACAAATATTTCCCCCCGGACGACTGATGAGGACCGGGGGGGTTATGTAATTTTGCATAACCTGTGGAAGGGAGATCAAGAGGCCAAGGGGCAAAAAATCATGTTTTTTCAGTCTAATCTATAGTTTGGCATGAATTTTGCAATATAAAGTTGGCGGAACAGGAGGTGAGGGGTTCGATGGAAAAGCGACAGCTTGTCCGGGTATTGTCCCAAAAAGATGTGGTCTCACTGGCTTTTGGAGCAATGATCGGATGGGGCTGGGTGGTTTTGGCCGGGGACTGGATCGCTGAAGCAGGAAGCGTCGGCAGCATTTTCGCTTTTTTGATCGGAGGGTTGATGGTTGTCTTCGTCGGTTTAACCTACGCGGAACTGGTTTCCGCGATGCCGAAGGTGGGAGGGGAGCAAATTTATACCCTGCGCGCCCTCGGTCCGCGGTATTCCTTTGTGGCTTCTTGGGGAATTGCTTTGGGGTATATTTCCGTCGTGGCTTTTGAAGCGGTGGCTTTGCCGACGGTGGTCGACTATCTGTTTCCCAATTATCGTGCCGTTTACCTGTGGACCGTCGCCGGATATGATGTCACCTTGACATGGGCTCTGGTCGGCGTGGTCGGTGCAATCGTGATCACAGTCGTCAACTATTTGGGGATCCGGCCGGCAGCGGTTTTTCAAGGGATTTGCACGCTGTTGTTGGCACTTGTGGGAGTTCTGCTGATCTTCGGATCTTTCAACGGCGGGGAACCGGAATATTTTCGCCCGTTCTTCGTCAACGGACTGGACGGACTTCTGACGGTGCTGGTGATGACCCCCTTCCTCTTTGTAGGCTTTGATGTGATTCCGCAGGCGGCGGAGGAGATGAAAATTCCTTCCCGCATGATCGGGATTTTGCTCGTCTATTCCGTTTTGCTCGCGGTGATATGGTATATTGTGGTGATTGTTGCTGTCGGATTGGGCCTCCATCCCGGATCCCTCGGAAACGTCGAATTGGCGACGGCGGATGCGTTGGCCGCGTTGATGGGGCATCCGTTGTTCGGAAAGATATTGGTTCTCGGGGGAATCGCCGGCATTTTGACCAGTTGGAACGCCTTTTTTATCGGCGGGAGCCGGATTTTGTACGCCATGGCCGAATGGGGCATGCTGCCCGGATGGTTTGCCAAACTGCATCCGAAGTACAAAACACCGTCTAATGCGATTTTGCTGATCGGGGTGTTGTCCGTAATCGCTCCTCTCTTCGGACGGGAAATGCTGGTTTGGCTGGTGGACGCAGGGGGAGTGAACATCGTCCTGTCGTATTTTCTGGTGGCGGTCTCCTTTTTGGTACTCCGCAAAAAGGAACCGGAGATGCCGCGTCCGTTTCGGGCGGGAAAGGGACCCTTTGTGGGAATCGTGGCTGTGATTCTCAGCTTGTTCATCGGCGTTCTATATCTCCCGGGGATGCCCGCTGCACTTATTTGGCCCTATGAATGGGTGATCGTCCTGTGTTGGTGGTTGTTCGGCATCTATATGCTGCTGCGCATGCCGACGAGACTGGAATCACCCGAACAGCATTTTCCAGGATAGATCTTCGGCCGTCCGAGAGAGGGGCAACGGGTGAGGAACCGATTGATCGAGTGGAAGTGATGAACAGATTCCGTGTTGATGACGATGGGCACTGCCGCGTTTTCTTGTGCAAGTGAAGGAGTGATCGACGCGTAAGAAAAGGGAAAGTACAAGCTTGGAGGGTGTCCGGTCCCAAGTTGCACATTTTTTTCAGAGGAGGAATGCATGGATGAGGCGATACGGCCTTTACATCGACGGAAAGTGGACAGCCTCGGGCAGCGGGGAGACCTTTGAAGTGTTGGATCCGGCGACAAAGGAGGTGGTCGGAACCGCCGCCGAGGCCACGGCGGAGGATGTGCGGAAGGCGGTGGATGCCGCGCACCGGGCCTTTCCCGGCTGGTCCTCCCGAACCGCCAAGGAACGGTCGGCCATCCTGCACAACTGGCACCGTTTGATGTTGGACCATCTGGATGAACTGGCGGAAGGCATGACCCGGGAACAGGGAAAGCCCCTGGCGGAGGCCCGGGGAGAGGTGCAATACGCGGCGGACTTTGTTCAGTGGTACGGAGAGGAGGCCAAGCGGATTTACGGGGAAACCATTCCCGCTTCCTTTGCCGATAAGCGGATTTGGGTCCTTCGCCAGCCCGTGGGGGTGGTTGCGGCCATTACCCCGTGGAATTTTCCGGCGGCGATGATCACGCGGAAAATCGCTCCGGCGCTGGCGGCGGGTTGTACCGTGGTGATCAAGCCCGCCGAGCAGACGCCCCTCACCGCCTGCCGGTTGGTGGAGCTGATGGAGGAGGCGGGATTTCCGCCGGGAGTGGTCAATCTGGTTACCGGAAGTCGTCCCGAGGCCATCGGGGACTCCCTGCTTCAGGATCCCCGGGTGCGCAAGCTGACCTTCACCGGGTCGACGGAAGTGGGGAAAATCCTCATGAAAAAGGCGGCGGACACGGTGAAACGGGTCAGTCTGGAGCTGGGGGGGCACGCTCCCTTCCTCGTGTTTGAAGATGCGGACCTGGAGGCGGCGGCAGCGGAAGTGGCGGCCAGCAAATTCCGCAATGCCGGACAGACCTGTGTCTGCACCAACCGCATTTACGTGCACGAGAGCGTTGCGGAGGCCTTTACCGAAGCACTGGTGAGGCGCGTGGAAGCGATGAAGGTGGGTTACGGGCTGGAGGAAGGGGTGACCATCGGTCCCCTGATCGATGAACAGGCGGTCATGAAAGCGGAGCGACACGTGCGCGATGCGGTGGAGAAGGGGGCGCGCATCGTCATCGGGGGCGACCGCTGCCGTCTTCCCGGAAAGCTGGAGAAGGGGACCTTCTTCCAACCGACGGTGCTGGCCCAAGTGACGGATGAGATGTTGGTGCAGCGGGAGGAGACCTTCGGACCGGTGGCGCCGGTTCAGGCCTTCCGGACCGAAGAGGAGGCGATCACCCGGGCGAACAACACTTCCTACGGATTGGCCGCCTATCTGTTCACCCGGGATCTTTCCCGGGCGGTTCGGGTCATGGAACAATTGGAGTACGGGATTGTCGGAGTCAATGACGGTCTTCCGTCCGTCGCTCAGGCTCCCTTCGGAGGGTTCAAGGAGAGCGGCATCGGCCGGGAAGGCGGCCGGCACGGGATGGAGGAGTTTTTGGAGACGAAATACGTGTCCGTCAAACTGGTGTAGAATCGATCCAATCCGGGAGGGCAGAGTCCAGGCCCTCCTTGTCGCCATCGTTTTTGCCCATTTCTGAAAACCAAAAACAAAGGGGATATAACGCCATGGAAGATATCGGGGGCAGGAAATATATTCGCTTGAATACGGATATACCGGGTCCCAGGAGCCGCGAACTGCTTCAAAGGCGGGAGAAGCATGTTCCCCGGGGCCCCTTTAACACCGTGCCCGTCTTCGTTCAAAGGGCGGAAGGAGCCCTGGTCACCGATGTGGACGGGAATACCCTGATCGATTTCGCCGGTGCCATCGGCAGTCTCAACGTTGGACATTGTCCCCCAGAAGTGGTGGAGGCGGTGAAGGATCAACTGGATCGCTACATCCATCCCTGCTTTCACGTGATGATGTACGAGCCCTACATCCAACTGGCGGAGGAACTGAACCGGATCACCCCCGGTGCCCACGCGAAAAAAACGTTCTTTTTGAACAGCGGTGCCGAGGCGGTGGAAAATGCGGTGAAGATCGCTCGGAAATTCACGGGGCGCAGGGCGATCCTCTCCTTTGAACGGGGGTTTCACGGGAGAACCCTCCTCGCCATGTCCCTGACGAGCAAGGTGAAACCTTACAAGCACGGTTTTGGTCCCTTTGCCCCGGACACCTATAAGCTGCCGTATCCGTATTATTATCGGGCCCCCGGAGGCATGAGTTCTGAAGAGGTGGACCGGTGGGTGTTGAGACAGATCGAGGACATTTTCCTGAGAGAAGTCCCTCCGGAAGACGTGGCAGCCGTCATCATTGAGCCGGTGCAGGGCGAAGGCGGGTTTGTCGTTCCTTCCGCGTTCTTTATCCGGGAGTTGAAGGCCCTTTGTGAAAAACACGGCATCCTGTTCATCGCCGACGAGGTGCAAACCGGCTTCGGGCGGACCGGAAAGATGTTTGCCATGGAACACTTCGGGGTGGTTCCGGACATCATCACGATGTCCAAGTCGATCGGCGCCGGCATTCCGATCAGCGCCGTGACGGGAAGGGCGGAGATCATGGATGCCCCCGGCGTCGGAGAGATCGGCGGCACCTACGGCGGGAGTCCCCTCGGCTGCGTGGCGGCGTTGAAGGTGATTGAAATGTTGGAAGGCGGACTGGTGGAGCGGGCAAACCAAATTGGTCGGCGGATCTTATCTCGATTTGAAAAAATGCACCGGAAGCACCCCGCCATCGGAGATGTCCGGGGATTGGGAGCCATGTGCGCCTTTGAGGTAGTTCAGGATCCCGAAAGCAAAGAGCCGGACAAGGAACGGGCCGGACGGATTGTTGCCGAATGCGGCCGCAGGGGAGTGGCCGTCATGGGAGCGGGACTTTACAGCAACGTCATCCGGATCTTGTGCCCTTTGGTGATTGACGATGAGCAATTGGAGGAAGGCCTGGACGTGGTGGAAGAGGTGGTGGAGGAAGTCGTCGGAAATCCCGCTGCCGTGTGACAAATGGCTTTCAGGCGGGGTATCTGCAAAACCGGGCGATCCCGCGAGGGAAGCCCGGTTCTTGCACGATGCGGCATTTTGTGAGGTTGGCGGCGAAAGATCCTTATTCCAGAGCGGAACCCGCATTCTTTTCAGCCAGATGGGAGGTGCAATGGGCGCACCGCGTGGCCTTGGCGGGAACCGCGGACAAGCAGTAGGGACACTCCTTGGTTTCCTCCGCCTTCTTCTCCTTCTTCAGGTTGGCCAAACGGTTGATTTGCCGGATCAGCAAAAACAGGGCAAAGGCCACGATGAGAAAATCGATGACGTGATTGATGAAGACGCCGTAATTGAGGGTCGGGGCTCCCGCTTCCTTCGCTTCGGAAAGGGTCCGGTACGAATTTCCGGACAGATCGATGAACAGGTTGGAAAAGTCGATATGTCCCAGCAACAGGCCGATGGGCGGCATCAGGATGTCGTTGACGAAGGAGGTGACGATTTTGTTGAAGGCAGCGCCGATGATCACCCCGACGGCCAGGTCGATCACGTTGCCGCGCATGGCGAATTCTTTAAATTCCTTCAGCATCCGGACTTCTCTCCTTCAAATCGCGTTGGATGGATGATGGATATGGTATCACAGATGGGCGAATCGGTCCATCAAGTCGGACAATTCAAACTCCCTTTTTCGCAAAAAACCGGGCTGATCCCGAAGGATCGCCCGGCGAGCTGTCTGTTTCCGCATTACCGCTTCAACAGCTTGAAGAACTCCCGCATGAAGCCCGGCAGGTCGGGCCAGGCGTGGGCGGAGACCAGGTTTTCGTGGACGTGCAGGGTGTTGGTCTGATAGATGGCGCCGCAGGCTTCCACATCGGGACGGCAGGCCTGGTAGGCGGTCATCTCTTTCCCCTTGATGTGATCCTTTACCAGGGCCAGGACCTGGGAGCCGTGGCAGATGGAAGCGACCGGTTTGCCCGCTTCGAAGAAGTGGGCGAGAATCGGCTTGAGGTGCTCATTCATCCGGATATATTCGGGGGCGCGGCCTCCAGGGATGATCAGCCCGTCGTATTCCTCCGGCTTCACCTCTTCGAAGGAGAGATGGGATTCGATGCGGTAGGCCGGTTTTTCGGTGAACGTTTCCATATGGGGTTCAAAGTCGTGGCACACTGTGTGCAGCGTTTTTTTGGTCGGCGAGGCGATCACCGCCTCATACCCTTCTTCCAGGCAGCGGTAGTAAGGATAGTAGATCTCCAGTGCTTCAACGGCATCGCCGGTGACGATCAATACCTTTTTGGCCACGTGATCCTCACTCCTTTAAGGGAGATTCGTTCCTGCGCAGGAAGCCGGTGTGTAAGGGTCCATCTTTATTATATCAAAAGTTTTTCGGGGCAACCGTCCACGGGCGGCTCCGTTCGATTTGGGAACATCCGTTATCGCCGATATGTTTCAACCTTTTCGTTTTCCTGTTTTTTGATTTGTTCCAGAAGATCATTTATACGTTTGTATTCTTCGTCAATCTGTCCGATTTTTTGTTCACGCAACTGTCGCTGGTATTCCCTGATCATTTTTCGCCGGTGGTTCAGCTTTTTTGTCACCTCTCCCTCGAAGCCTCCCATCGATTCCGGGATGATCCGCTGGTCGATGAGAAACTCCACGGCCGCTTCCATCCGTTCGTATTCCCGGTCGCTCAGGCTTCCGATCTTTCCGGGTTGAACGCTGCTTCCCAAAAGTTCCCAGATATATTCATATTCCTTTTGTCGTTTCCAGAAGAGACCCCTGGAGTTGTCGAGATACCAGCGATTGATCTGACTGGAACGCCCGAGGTATGTCCAGATGTTAAATCCGTCCCTCATTTCCTTGGCGGATCGGACATGGGTGAATTCCCCGCCGCCGGCCTTGGCCACCTGTTCCAGGGCCTTCCGGCTGTTTTCATCCAGATCAAACCCGATGATGTTGACCACGGCCTTGATTTTGGATTGATGCAAAGCCTTGGCCTCCTTCACCGGGTCGCCGCCGCAGGATTCAATTCCGTCGCTGACCACATACACGATGTTCTCGTCCTCGGGATGGGCCGACGCCAAATCCTCGCCCGCTCCCCGGATCGCCGCGGCCAGCGGGGTCCAGCCCGAGGGTTTCAGGGAATCAATCACTTGGTTGAACCGCTCCTTTTGATAGGCGGACAGGGGATACAGCTCCTCCGTGCTGGCGCAGGAAAGTTTCTTGTCCTTTTCCCGGTTGGTCCCCTTGTGACCGTAGGCGCGGATGGCGATCCGGATGTCGCCTTCCAGGGAACCGGCAAACTCCTTCACCGCCTTCTTGGCTTCCTCCATCTTGGTGTTTCCGTTTACTTTGCCGGCCATGCTGCCGCTGGAGTCGATCAGGATGACGATGTTTTTCCTCTTGTTCTTTTCTTGCTTTTGCCCTTCCGAATTCTGCTGCCGGTTGGGATCAAAATCCCCGAGTTTGCTCAAGGAGAAGAAGGGCTTGTACTCCTTTGCTTCTTTGATGACGGGTTTGTAATCTTCCGCCAGCAGCCACACCAAGCGGTTGTACACCTCATCGGCGGTCATGTTCTTGGGCCATTTCTTCAATTCCGCCTGAACCTTCGCCTCGTCATATCGATCCCCCGCAAATTTTCCGGGTCCCTCGGCGACCATTCCTTCGGGGTCTTTGGCCGCCGGCTTGATTGTTTCTTCGGGCTTGTCCGCGGATTTGCCGGGACTCAGCGAGCAGGCGGACAGGAGGAGAAGAAGGCTGAAAAAGATCAGGAGAAAAGATCGCCTTTTCATCGACTACCACCTTCCTACAATATAAAAAACAATAAGTCTATTAGGAAATTCATTGTAATGAAAATCATACCATTGAAACGCGGTCGTGTCAGTTCCGACCCCGCTTAAAAAAGGCGTCCGCTCCAGCTTGGTCGCTTCACTGCGCGCAGTCCGGAGGAAACGCCCCGTTGGAAGGACCGCTCCTTGAGACTGGATGGCCCTGCCATGGTAGAATGATATTGAAAAAGGACTGGAGGGATTCGCATGACGCTCAACGACTGGTTTGAAAAGGGAATGACGACGCGGGAATACATCGACTCGATGCAGGTCAACCGGGAAGAGATGATGGGGATTTATGATCGCTTTCCCCTCCCGGAGGAGGTTCGTCCCTTTTACGAGGGATTGCGGGATCAACGGCTCCGCGCCATCATTCTGACGGCGGACTGGTGCGGCGACGCCATGTTGTGCGTGCCGATCCTCATGCGGGTGGCCGAGGCGGCCGGCATGGAGCTCAGGTTTCTCATCCGGGACGAGAACCTGGAGCTGATGGATCAATATTTGACGAACGGCAAGTCGCGGTCGATCCCCATCTTCATCTTCATCGATGCCGACGGCAAGGAACGGGCGGTCTGGGGGCCGAGGGCGCCGGAAGTTCAGCGGTTGATCGAGGAAATGCGGGCGTCCCTGCCGCCGAAGGACGATCCGCAGTTTGAGGAGAAACAGAGGGACATGTACCGCTCCTTCAAAAAGCGCCTGTTGGAGGACCGCTCCCTCTGGGATGCGGTGGAACGGAGCATCCGAAGCCGGCTTCAAGAAAAATTGGGTCATTGAGGGCGTTGAAATCGGCTTGGGTGCGGGAGGAGTTGCCCCGTCGAGGCAGAAAATATATGGGGGAAGCGGTCGGTTCGGCGGGCGCGGAGGCTGACCGCCCGGACGGGAAGAGAGGCTGGCGGGCCCCGCGCTTCCGCTGAAAGGGGCCTGAGGCGCCATTTGACGGGAGACGAATTGTGCAAAGGAGGTAGCAGTCATGGAGCCCCGTTCACTCCGTGTCGGATTTATCGGTTTGGGCATCATGGGCCGTTCCATGTCCCGCAACATCCATCGGGCCGGCTTTCCGGTCACCGTTTGGAACCGGACGGCATCCAAGATGGAAGAAGCGGCGAAGTGGGGGGCGGAAACGGCGGGTTCCCCCAAGGAGGTGGCAGCGGGAAGCGATGTGGTGATCACCATTGTGGGGGACACGCCCGACGTGCGGGAAGTGGTGGAGGGTCCCGAAGGCGTCCTGGAGGGAGCGCGGCCGGGGACCATCCTGATTGACATGAGCACCATCTCCCCCGAAGCGACCCGCCAGATGGCCCGGCGCGCCGCAGATAAGGGGGTCCACATGCTGGATGCGCCGGTCAGCGGCGGCGATATCGGCGCCAGAGAGGGAACCCTTTCGATCATGGTGGGAGGCGACGAAGAGGTTCTGGAAAAGGTGCGGCCCGTCCTGGAGGCGATGGGGAAAAACATCGTCCACTGCGGGCCGGTGGGAGCCGGTCAGACGGTGAAGGCCTGCAATCAGATTCTCGCCGGAATCAACCTGCTGGCGATGGTGGAAGCTCTCGCCTTTGCCAAAAAAGCCGGGGTGGATCTGGAGAAGATGCTGCAGGTGACCACCCGGGGGGCCGGAACCTCCTGGGCGCTGGAAAACTACGCTCCGCGCGTTCTCAAGGGGGATCTCGATCCCGGCTTTTCCGTCCGGTTTCAACAGAAAGACCTGCGGATCGTGCTGACGGAAGCGGAAAGGATGAATCTGCCCCTCGTGGGGACCGCCGTGGTCAATCAGCTTCTCCGGTCGGTTCAGGCCCACGGCGGGGATGAGCTGGGGACCCAGGCCCTGATCACGGCCGTGGAGCGGATGGCCAACCTGGAACTGGTGCCTAAGAAGAAGGAAAAGGCGGATTCGGACTGAGGTCCTCTGCGGAAGCGCGTCGTGAACCCCGGGAGCACGGCGGGGACAGAAAAAGGGTGTGCCGCGCGGGGGCTTTCCCGTAACGGGTCGCGGTACACCCCTTCATGCGAGGGTCAGACGTCGCATGGATTCAGGTTCCAGCTAGCTTCCCACATATTTGCTCACCAGACTGCGGGCCACGCCGGGGTCTTCCGTTCCCTGCACCAGGATGCGGCCGTCCGGGAAGATGACCAGCCGGTGTTCGTCGACGGAAAAGCGGAGAAGAAACGGGGTGCTCTCCACTTTTCCCACCGGCGAAAGCTTCCGGGCCAGCCGTTCGAGGTTGAGACGGACGGGCTTCGCGGGCGAGATCTGGATCGTCTTTCGCCCGCACAGGGAGACGGCCCGGGGCTCCTTGTTTTCCGGATCCAGGAAGTCGTACCGGTGCTGGGCGCAGGTGACGCAGTGCGGGTTCTCTTTGACTTGGAGCGCCGCATGGTGGAAGGGCCACAATTCGTAGTGATGGAGCCGCCGGTCCAGGGATTCCGCGTCCCCCACCAGCAGTTTCAGCGCTTCCGCCGCCTGGTGGGCGGTGATCATATGGACGATGGGGCCGATCACGCCCGCCGTATCGCAGGTTTCCGCCGAGCCCGGATCGGGGGCGTCCGGAAAGATGCAGCGCAGGCAGGGGGTGGAGCCCGGCCGGACCGTGAAGGTCATTCCCCGGGAACCGACAACCCCTCCGTAGATCCAGGGGATGCGGTGCTTAATGCTGACGTCGTTGATCAGATAGCGGATGTCGAAATTGTCCGTGCCGTCCAGGATCAGGTCCACCCCCGTCAAAAGCTCCTCGGCGTTCTGCCAGGTGACGTCGGTGACGTGGGCTTCCAGCCGGACGGAGGAGTTGATCGCCCGCAGCTTGTGTTCCGCGGCCACCGCTTTGGGGAGACCCTCCCGGGCATCCTTCTCATCGTAGAGCATCTGGCGCTGCAGATTGCTTTCTTCCACGAAATCCCGGTCGAGGAGGCGGACGGTGCCGACGCCGGAGCGGACCATGTGGTTGGCCAGGGCGGTGCCCAAGGCGCCCAGTCCGACGATCGCCACCCGGGATCGGGCGAGTCGTGCCTGTCCCGACTCTCCGATGGGGGAAAACAGGATCTGGCGCGAATAGCGTTTCCGATCGATGTGCATCGGACCACCCTCCAACATGCTTCGTCTCACGAGGACGGCTCCACCCGGGGATCCCACGGCCCCTTCTGGGGTCCTTTCCACTCCGAGCCGTCCGCCCACACTTCCTTTTTCCAAATCGGGACGATCTCCTTCAGCCGTTCGATGGCGTAGCGTCCCGCGGTGAAGGCATCCCCGCGGTGGGGAGCGGCCGCGGCGATGATCACGCTGATCTCCCCGATCTTCAGGCGGCCGACCCGGTGGGCCATCGCCACCCGGACGTCGGGCCAACGCTTGGAAATTTCGTCGGCGATCTCCTTCATCTTCTTTTCGGCCATCGGCTTATACGCCTCGTATTCCAGGTAAAGGGTTTGTTTCCCCTGCGTCCATTCCCGCACCGTGCCGACAAAGGTGAGGACGGCGCCGGCCCGGGGATTGGAAACCAGGCGGATCAGCCGGTCTGCGGAAAGCGGTTTCTCCGTGACGACAAACAGGTCTTCTTCGCCCGCCTCTTCCCCTCCGCTGACCGGGGGGATGAGGGCGATTTCGTCCTCCGGCCGGACGGACTGATCCGCGGAGGCGTATTCCTGGTTGAGGGAGACGACCGATCGGCGAATCAGCGGGGCGGCGTCGGGGTATCGCTCGCACAGCAAATCGATCAACTCCCCGACCGTGATCCCCTCTTCCACGGCGAGGGCGGTTCGTCGCTTTCCGGTCGCTTCGGCGATTCCGGCGAAAAACAGGACCTCGATCTCCATCATATCGGGCACGCAGGCGTTTTCCTCCCCTCTGAACATACCGGCGACCGTACAACAGGAAGGGAAATGCGACGGTTTGACAGGAGGAGAGGGCGGCATTCCCCGGTCCTGTGGCGAATTTTCACCGGTATTTGAACTCTTTCGGTTTCTATTATATCAACTATATCAGCCGCATCACATGAGAGAAACGGCGTCTTGTACACCATTTTGCCATTTCTGCCGTTTTTTAAGGATGAGGATGTGTTCGGGGATGTGGATGGTTCGGTCCAGCTCTCCATCATAATGAAGAGGAGGAACAAGCATGACGGATGAACAGGATGTCGTACGATGGCTATTTGAACTCATGGTCAATCATCTGGAGAGAACCGACGAAAAAGAGCGAGCCATCCACCGTTTGGAAGTGACTGATCAAGGCCTGGAAGTTGTCGCGAAAAACGGTGCCCTTTACCGCGTCACCGTGCAGAGGATCGGTTCCCCTTCGGAGGGGAAAGGAGAGAGAGAAATGAAAGCGGAAAACACCTCCAACGAAGTGATTCAAGTCTCCATATCCGATTGGAACGCTCTGGTGGAGGCATGCGAAGCCGCCCTGAATTTTTTGGATTACGATCAGCGGAAGATGCGCGAGTTGCGCCTGCAGTTTCCCGATTTTCCCTGGGAAAAGCGCGCGCAGATGATCAAGCGGATTTCCGACCAGCTGCGTGCGGCCATCGACAAGATCGAAGGGGACATGTTCGAAGAGGTGGAGGAGACTGAATAGAGGTCGGGGCGAGTCGGAACGCGTTTTCCTCGACATCAGCAAGAGCAGGCGGCGGAAAGAGGTGGACGATTCCTTGCGAAAGAGAGCCGTCGGAAACATGTCCCTTGCCGCGGCCCAGGAGAGGCTGATGCTTTCATTTCGCTTCTCTCCGGAAACGGAACGGATTCCGGTTCCGAAGGCCCGGGACCGGGTGACGGCGGAGCCGGTGTATGCCCGTCAGTCGATGCCTTCTTTCCCCGCGTCGGCGATGGACGGAATTGCCGTGCGGGCGGAGCGGACCCGGACCGCTTGCCCCGATCGTCCCTTGCGGTTGACGGAAGGGGTGGATTACCATCCCGTCAACACCGGGGATCCCCTTCCGAAGGGGACGGACGCGGTGATCATGATTGAGCGGGTTCGGCGGATCGACGAGCGGACGGTGGAAATCCGGGAACCGGCCGTTCCCTGGAAACATGTCCGGTCCGTGGGAGAAGACGTGGTGCGAGGCGAGATGATCCTGCCGGCCCATCATCATATCCGGCCGGTGGACCTGGGGGTGCTGCTTGCCGGCGGCGTGACGGAGGTGCCGGTGGTTGCCAAGCCGCGGGTGGCCATCCTTCCCACCGGATCGGAATTGGTTCCTCCGGGGAAAGCGCTGGAGCGGGGCGAGATCATTGAATTCAACGGAACGGTTTTTTCGTCTTACCTGGAGGAATGGGGAGCGGACCCGGATTACCGCGGGATTGTGGGGGATGATCCGGAGCTGCTCCGAAGGGCGATCCTCGACGCTGTCGAAACCTGCGATTGGGTGGTGGTCAACGCGGGCTCGTCGGTCGGTTCGGAAGACTACACCCGCGACGTCGTCCAGGACCTGGGAGAGGTGATCCTGCACGGCGTGGCGACCAGTCCCGGCAGTCCCGTCCTGCTGGGCAAAGTGAGGAACAAACCGGTGATCGGGCTTCCGGGCTATCCCGTTGCGGCATACCTGGCCCTGGAATGGTTTGTTCGCCCCTTGATCGATTACTGGTTCGGGGTGAAGGCGTCTCCGCGGCCGCGCCTTCAGGTACGGCTGGAGGAGGACGTCAAGAGCAAGGAAGGGCGGGAGCACTTCGTCCGGGTGAGCATCGGCCGGATCGGCGGCCGGTATGTGGCCCGACCGCTTCCCCGGGGGGCGGGCTCCACCATGTCCCTGGCCAGGGCCGACGGCCTGCTGCGGATTCCTTCCCGTCACGGGCCTATTAAGGCGGGGGAGGAGATGGAGGCGGAGCTGCTGAGGCCGAAGGAGCAAATTGACCGCACCCTGTGGGTGGCCGGCGGTCACGATCCGGCACTGGACCTCCTGGTGAACTTGCTCCGCGAGGATCGATCCCCCTTCAGCCTGTCGGTGGCCGGCATCGGCAGCATCCGTGGCCTTCGCTCCCTCGGGAGGGGAGGGTGTCACATGGCGGCGATCCACCTGGGGGATGAGGGGGACGGCGGAGAACACCGGCGTTGGGTCAGACGGTTTATTCCGGATAAGGAGGTTTTCCTCCTCCGCCTCGCCGTTCGCCCCTTCGGATGGCTTGTCGCGAAGGGCAATCCCACGGGCTTTTCCGGACCGGAGGATTTGTCCGGGTCCGGGGTTCGGCTCGTCAACCGGCAGGAGGGTTCGGGGACGCGCCTTTTTTTGGACCGGCTCCTGCAGGAGAAAGGAATCGATCCCTCCACCGTCGACGGATATGAACGGGAGGTGTCCTCCCCCTGGAGGGTGGCGGCCGCGGTGGAGGATGGTTCGGCGGACGTCGGAATGGGGACGCTGGCGGTGGCGCGGAGGTTCGGCCTCGAATTTCTTCCCCTGAGGAAGGAGCCCTTTGACCTGGTGATCCCCTTGGAGGTGGCGGAGAGCGAGGCCGGGAAAATGTTGATGGATACGGTTCGGTCCGACGCTTTCCGGGCTGCGGCGGCATCCCTGGAGCGGGGCGATTTCGTCGGGCCGGCGAATGGACGGGCATACAATACGGACCGCTTCCGGAAAGGGCGGTCGGGAAAACGGAGCTGATGAACGTGGAGAAGCTGAGCCACATCAACGAGCAGGGGCGCGCCCGGATGGTGGACGTCTCCGGGAAACCGGTCACCCGCCGGACGGCGGTGGCCCGCTCCCGCATCCGCATGAAGCGGGAGACGATGGAGCGGATCCGGCAGGGAAGGGTGAGCAAGGGGGATGTCCTGGCGGTGGCCCAGGTGGCCGGAATCATGGCGGCCAAGAAGACGGCGGACCTGATCCCCATGTGCCATCCCGTTCCCCTGAAAAGTGCCGATATCCGCTTCTACGAGGAAGGGGACGAAGTGTTGGTGGTGGAGGCGGAGGTGAAGACCGACAACGTCACCGGGGTTGAGATGGAGGCCTTGACCGCCGTGAGCGTCGCCGCCCTCACCGTTTACGACATGTGCAAGGCGATCGACCGGGAGATGGTGGTGTCGGATACCTGTCTCCTTTCCAAAACGGGCGGCAAGAGCGGGGATTTTGTTCGCAGGGAGGAGAAGTGATCATGTGGCGCGTCGGCATCTTGACGGCCAGCACAAAGGGAGCGCGAGGGGAGCGGAAGGATGAGAGCGGAGCCGTCATCCGGGAAATGGTGGCCCGGATCGACGGGCAGGTGGTGTGCCACGAAGTGCTGCCCGACGACCTGGACCGGATTCGCGAGACCCTGGTCCGCTTCGCCGATGTGGAAAAGCTGGACCTTGTCCTGACAACGGGAGGGACCGGGGTGGGACCCTACGACGTGACCCCGGAAGCGACCCGGGCGGTGATCCAGCGGGAGATTCCCGGAATCGCCGAGGCGATGCGGATCACCACCCTGGAAAAAACCCGGTTTGCCATGTTGTCGCGGTCCCTGGCGGGGACCCGGGGCACCACGCTGATCATCAACCTTCCGGGGAGCCCCAAAGGCGTCAGGGAGTGCCTCGGAGCGGTGATCGACGTGATTCCCCACGCCTTGGAGCTGATGAAGGAACTGACCGGAGATCACGGGGAGGCCCGGTGAGAGAGGATTATTGAATGTGCTTTTCCGCCATCTCGCCCACGACCGGGAGACGGTACCATTCTTTCCCGTAGGCTTTCACCATCAGCAGAATCCACAGGACAAACCCCAATACCTGGATGAGAAACCGGATCAATCCGTCGATGAGAGGGATTAGATCTGCAATGTAATAGGCGGCAAACAGGGTGCCAAAGGTGAGAACGGACTGCATGGCGTGGAACTTGACAAACCGGCTGTTTTTTTCGAGGATCAGGAGTAGAAGTCCGGATAGAAAAGGGATCAAATAACAGAGAAGACCGGCAATATTCACCTCAAGACCCGTCGAGGAGCGCATGGCGTCTGAATCCGCGGGTTTCTTTTGTTCCTCCACAACCATCCCTCCGTAACCGCATCATTTTTTGGATGGGGGTTCTGCGGGCGATTCCGCAAGGAAACACCGCTTTCAGCTTACCACAAGATTCCATCCCTTGAAAACGGTCAGCTCTTCTCCGTGAAAGGTTCACTGTCTCAGGGTTTGCGGTTTCCAGGGAAGCAAAAAAGGAGGTTTCCCGCCATTGTTCCGGAAACGGAAAAGGGATGGGTGCGCCTGGGATGACAATAATTTCCCCTGTCCGTTTGATGGTTGAAAAGATTTTGTCCCACGCCTGCATTTTCCTCTTGACGAGTGGGGAAGGATGTGTTAACTTATTAAAGCGTCGACGCCTTGTGCAGCGATCAAATCGTTATCATAAGGTGTCTTCGGTCAGAAAAAACCCTTGCAAACCGGATGCAAATCTTATATAATTATTAACGTCGCTCCAATGACATTCCTCCGTAGCTCAATGGTAGAGCGCCCGGCTGTTAACCGGTAGGTTGCAGGTTCGAGTCCTGCCGGAGGAGCCAATGGGGAGAGATACTCAAGCGGCTGAAGAGGACGGTTTGCTAAACCGTTAGGGGGTCAAACTGGCCCCGCGCGGGTTCGAATCCCGCTCTCTCCGCCAGAATGTCGAGATCATGGCCCGTTGGTGAAGTGGTTAACACACCAGCCTTTCACGCTGGCATGCAGGGGTTCGAATCCCCTACGGGTCACCACGTGGACGGTTAGCTCAGCTGGGAGAGCACCTGCTTCACGCGCAGGGGGTCGGCGGTTCGAGCCCGTCACCGTCCACCATTTTTATGGAGAGGAGCTTCCTCTCCGAAACGCGGAGCTGTGGTGTAGAGGCCTAACATGCCTGCCTGTCACGCAGGAGATCGCGGGTTCGAATCCCGTCAGCTCCGCCATTCCTTTTGTGGCGGCCATGGCGAAGTGGTTAACGCACCGGATTGTGGCTCCGGCATTCGTGGGTTCGATTCCCACTGGTCGCCCCACGTTGGGGAGTAGCCAAGGGGTAAGGCAACGGACTTTGACTCCGTGATGCGTAGGTTCGAATCCTACCTCCCCAGCCAGATGCGAGCCATTAGCTCAGTTGGCAGAGCACCTGACTTTTAATCAGGGTGTCCCAGGTTCGAGTCCTGGATGGCTCACCAGGAAGACAGGACTCATCCTTGTCGGTTCGGCGCGAGGAGTTCCCGAGGGGGCGCTCCTCGCGCGGCCTTTTGATGAGGGTGAGCCTGCGGGAAATCCGGGGATTTCGGAAAGAAAATCCTCTCCGGATCCCTTGACAACCGCTCCTTAACCGTGATATGATAATCTCCGTCGGCAATGAGACGCACCCGTGCTGGCGACAGAGCGCTTTTAACCTGTGCGGGTGTGGCGGAATTGGCAGACGCACTAGACTTAGGATCTAGCGCCTCTGGCGTGGGGGTTCGAGTCCCTCCACCCGCACCAAAATCGAAGTTTATGCGGTCGTGGTGGAATTGGCAGACACGCTATCTTGAGGGGGTAGTGGCCTTCAGGCCGTGCGAGTTCGAGTCTCGCCGACCGCACCAGCTTTTCTTGCGGCCCCGTGCCGGCGGGGTCGGGGCCGATGGCCTCATCCATCGGAAGGTTTCGGGGTGTGGCTCAGCTTGGTAGAGCGCCTCGTTCGGGACGAGGAGGTCGCAGGTTCAAATCCTGTCACCCCGACCACTTTCCTCACATTTGACCGCGCGGGTGTAGTTCAGTGGTAGAACACCGGCCTTCCAAGCCGGATGCGTGGGTTCGATTCCCATCACCCGCTCCAAAGATGGATCGCAGCGTTCGGCTGCGGTCTTATTCTTTTCTATAGGGAAAAATGGTAGCGAACGAAGGCAGAAACAACCTATAAAACGAATCCCCTCACGGGGTTTGGAATCGACCGTTTTCAGGGCGGGTGATGGTCTGTGCAGGAGGCGTGCCGCATCGTCACGAAAAATGAAGAAGAGACGCGGCTGCTGGGGATTCGCCTGGCTGAACTGCTTGAGCCCGGGGATGTTTTGGCCCTCGAGGGGGACCTTGGGGCCGGCAAAACCACCTTCGCCCAAGGGATCGCCAGGGGATTGGGCGTGGAAGAGGCGGTGGACAGCCCCACCTTCACCATCATCAAAGAGTACCACGGCCGTCTTCCCTTTTATCACATGGATGTGTATCGCCTGGAATCCTCCGATGAGGATCTGGGGTGGGACGAGTTTTTTTTCGGGGACGGCGTTACGCTGGTGGAGTGGGCCGGTCGGATCGAAGAGTTGCTTCCGGATCACGCCGTGCGCATCACCATCACCGTCGGGGAGGCCGATGAGCGCTTGATCACCTTTGCCCCGGCCGTGGAGCGGGTGCACAGGCTATGCAGGGAGTTGAGGCGGGAATGAAGATCTTGGCCATCGACACCTCCACTTTGGTGATGGGGGTTTCCCTTCTGGATGATGATCGGGTCCTAGGCGAAGTGACCACCAACCTGCGCAAGGATCATTCCGTCCGGCTGATGCCCACGGTGGCCCGTCTGCTGGAGGAACTGCGGCTTTCCCTCTCCGATCTGGATCTCATCGCCGTCGCCTCCGGTCCCGGTTCCTACACCGGAGTGCGAATCGGTGTGACGACGGCTAAAACCATGGCCTGGAGCCGCAACCTTCCCCTGATCGGCATTTCCAGCCTGGCCGTCCTGGCGATGAACGGACTGCGCTTTGACGGAAAGATCGCTCCCCTGTTCGACGCCCGTCGGGATCGGGTCTATACCGGCCTGTTTCAAGGGAGCGAAGCCGGAGAAATGCGCTCCGTAAAGAAGGAGCGGGTTACTCCCATCGATGAGTGGCTGGAGGAACTGAAGGAAGAGGGGCCGGTGCTGTTTTTGGGGGATGACGTGGGCCGCTTTCGGGAACGGATCGAGAGGGCCCTCGGGGAGAATGCCTCTTTCGGATTCCCCCCGGAAAACATTCCCCGCGCCTCTTGCCTCGGCCGCCTTGCCCTGGCCCGCTGGAGAAGGGAGGAACAGGGGGAAGGGACGGATTTCACCCCCAACTACCTGCAGCTCGCCGAGGCGGAGGCGAAATGGTTGTCCCGTCGGGGAAACGGGAAAAGTACGTAGTGAAAGGAAAACGGGGTGAATCCCGATGGATCGACCGCATGTCGAGTTCCGGCCGATGAAATTGTCCGACCTGCCGGTGATCATGGAGGTGGAACGGGCATCGTTTCCCACGCCGTGGCCGCGCCAGGCTTTTTACAACGAACTGATCCACAATCGTTTCGCCCGGTATTCCGTGGTTCAGGTGGACGGCCGCGTGGTCGGGTATTGCGGCTTATGGCTTCTCCTGGACGAGGCCCACATCACCAACATCGCCATCCATCCCGATTTCCGGGGCAGGGGGCTGGGTGAAGCTCTCCTCTCCTATGTGATGCGCCGCGCCAAGGAATGGGGAGCGGGAAAAATGACCCTGGAAGTGAGGGTTTCCAATACGATTGCCCAGCGATTGTACAAGAAAATGGGGTTTGAGCCTTCCGGAATTCGCCCCCGCTATTATACCGACAATCAGGAAGATGCCATCATCATGTGGGTGACGTTGCATGGAAACGACGGAGAAAAACAGCAAACATCCGATGAAGGGGAACTGCCTGGTTCTCGGAATCGAAACCAGCTGTGACGAGACGTCGGCGGCAGTGGTGGCCGATGGCAAAGAGCTTTTGTCCAATGTGATCTCCTCCCAGATGGACCTTCACCGCCGGTTCGGGGGAGTTGTTCCCGAGGTGGCCTCCCGACGCCATGTGGAACGGATCACGGCGATCCTGCAGGAGGCCTTGGACCGGGCCGGGGTGCGGCTAAAGGATTTGTCCGCCGTCGCCGTCACCCAGGGGCCGGGACTGGTGGGGGCCCTTTTGATCGGCGTCTCCGCGGCGAAAGCCCTCTCCTTCGCCGCGGGCATCCCGCTGGTGGCCGTTCATCACATCGCAGGCCATATCTACGCCAACCAGCTGGTGGAACCCCTCCGCTTCCCGTTGGTATCGCTGGTCGTTTCCGGGGGTCACACCGAGTTGATTTACATGCCCGCCCACAACCGGTTTGAGCGCCTGGGGAAAACCCGGGACGACGCCGCCGGCGAGGCTTACGACAAGGTGGCCCGGCTTCTCGGCCTTCCTTATCCCGGGGGTCCGCACATCGATCGGTTGGCCCGGGAAGGAAAACCGGTATACCCCCTGCCTCGGGCATGGTTGGATCGGGACTCCCTGGACTTCAGCTTCAGCGGATTGAAGACGGCCGTGGGCACCGTAATCCGGCAGGAAGAAAAGGTGAACCCCGCCGATGTGGCCGCCAGCTTTCAGGAGTCCGTCGTGGAGGTGCTCACGGAAAAAGCGATCGCTGCCGTCAAGAAGACGGGGGTGTCCGAGCTGGTTTTGGCCGGAGGCGTTTCCGCCAACAGCGGCCTGAGGGAAGCCTTGACGAAGCGGTGCGCCGAGGAGGGAATCCGATTGCGGGTCCCGCCCCCCGAACTGTGCACGGACAATGCGGCGATGATCGCGGCGGCCGGAACATATCGCCTGTGGGACGGGCAAACCGCCGGTTTGGATCTGAACGCCGTGGCCAATCTGGCGCTGGCGTAGGGTCGATGCCAGGGAAATTCGTGCTGATCGGAACGCGTGGGCCGTATGCAACCTCCATAGCCGGGAGGGGATTTTCGATCGGCGGCCCCCTGCCGGCATGGGGAAGGAAATCGCTTCTATCCAAATGCTTTTTTCTTCGTCCGGCCCTGAATCCACCGAAAGGTGGATTTTTTTTATGCACCTTTCGCAGGGTGTGTGGATATTGTGGACAATGATGTGGATATTTTCGTGGATAATTGAAGGCGCAGCGGCGCCTTTTTCGGAACTCCATCCCCATCTTCCCCCGGTTTGTGGATAATTTGGATGCCCTTTTTCCACAGTCCCTGCTTCCTGTGGACAAAAATGTTGATAACCCTGTGGATGCCGTTGTGGATTTCGCGACGGATAGAGACCGGGGGGAAGGGCATTCTAGGTAGTGTCCGATCAATGCCTGGCCCGCGATGGATGATCGGACGGTCTGCCTGTGCAAACCGGATCGGGCATGTTGTGAAGCGAGGAATGCGGTGTGCGGATCATTTGGCTGATTGCGGCGGTGATGCAATTCATCTGGTTGATTCCCTGTGGCGCGGTTCGGGCGGAGGATGTCGATTCATCGCCCCGCCAGATCTGGATGATTATCGTCAACGGGCTCACTTTGTCCGACCTGCGGGAGGAGTCTCTCCCCCATTTCCGGAATCTGTTGGAGCGCGGCGCCGTCGCCGGGATGAATCTCAAAACCGGCAAGAAGGAGTGGGATGCCCACATTTACGCCACGATGGGGGCGGGAACGCGGATCACCGCACCGACGGATGCGACGTTTTACCATCCGGGGGAACGGATCGGCGAGGAGTCGGCAGGGGACCGCTACGCGTTGCGCACGGGGCTGAAACCGCCGGAAAAGGCGGTGATTTATCCGGCGGTATACCGTTACATACGGGAGAACGAGACGGGAGATTATCGAATGTCTCCCGGTGCCTTGGGGCAAGCGCTGCGTCAGGCGGGGCGGACGGCGGCGGTGCTCGGCAACCTGGATGAAGGGGAGGTGCCCGTGCGCTGGGCTCCCTTCCTGTCCATGGACGCCCGGGGGATCACCCCCCTGGGAAGCATCGGAAGGGAAACGCTGCTCGCCGATCCCCGCCGCCCTTTCGGGGTGAAGACGAATTATTCCTATTTGCTCGATTGCCTGAAGCGATGGAAGGACCCCTCCCTGGTCGTCGTCGAATTGGGGGACCTCTACCGGTTGGACCGCATATCCGGGGAGATGGAGACGGACCGTTATCAAGCGGTTCGGCTGGAAGTGCTGAGGGAGATGGATCGATTTCTGGGTCAAGTGCTGGGGCTGTTGACGCCGGATCGCCACCTGGTGTTGGTTTCCCCCGGATCGTCCGCCGATCCCGGAGGAAAAGAAGTGCTGGCGCCCCTGATTTGGTACCGACCCGATGGCGGGCGCGGCCTCCTCTACTCTCCCACCACCCGGCGGGAGGGCCTCGTGAGCAACGTGGATCTGGCTCCCACCGTGCTCGACGCCTTTGACATTCCGCTCCCGGATCGGATGTTGGGGCGGCCGATGCAGGTAGTCCCCGGATCCATCGAAGATTTTTTCCGGGAGATGGAGCGCGTCCACACGATTTACGGAATGCGCGCTTCGGTCATTTCCGCCTTTATCGTGTTCCAGATCGCCGTCTTGCTCAGCAGCCTCGTGATCCTTTGGCGCAGATGGCACCGTTTTTGGGGAGCCGTTCAGGGGCTGCTGATCGCCATGCTCGTTCTCCCCTTTCTGCTCCTTTTGATTTCCGGGGCGATGATCCCGTACACCTGGGGGTTTCTGCTGACGGCGGGGATTCTCGCTCTGCTCTTCACGTGGGTGTTGCGGCGGCTGCCCATTGTGCCCCTATTGTTGGTGTTGGGGCTTTTGGGCTGCGTCCCGGTCGCCCTCGACGGGATCCTCGGAGGGGAGCTGATTCAAACATCCTTTCTCGGTTACGATCCCATCAAGGGTGCCCGCTACTACGGAATCGGGAACGAGTATATGGGAGTGGTTCTCGGCTCGTCCATCCTGACCTGCGCCGCTTGGCTGGAGCGTCGGCAGAACGACGGGCGGCTGCCGGTAGCGATTTTCTTTTTGGCGTTGGTCTTCTTTTTTGCGGCTCCCTTTTGGGGGACCAATGCCGGTGGAGCCCTGTCGGCTGCGGTGGGCTTCGGCACAGCCTACTACCGCTTCTTCCGCCGGAATCGGAAAGAGAGGTGGTACTGGCTCGCCCTGCTTTTCCTCGTCCTGGGCGGGGGGCTGCTGGTCGGAATAAATCTGCTGTTTGACGACCAGCCGTCCCATATCGGCCGGGCCCTTTCTTACCTGCTTGCGGGGGATGTGGATGAGATCGCCCATATCATCATGCGCAAGCTGGAGGTAAACCTCCGTCTGCTGCGCGTCTCTTCCTGGGGGAAAGTGCTGCTCACCTCCCTGTTCGTCCTCACCCTCATCTCTTACCGCCCGTTCCGGGGGCTTAAGTGGATGAAGGAACACTATCCGAAGCTGTACAACGGGTTCGCTTCCATCGGCGTCGGAGCTCTCGCCGCCCTGGCCCTGAACGATTCGGGGCTGGTTTCCTCTGCGACGGCCATCATCTACGCCGTCGTCCCTTTCTTGATCATCGCTTTCCGGGAATGGCCCGCAGCAAAGGAAGCGGAAGAGGGGTGATCCGGGACGGGTGCCGAGCCGGCCCACTGCCTAGAAGCGCCGTCGGGTCGATGGGCGCGAAGGCCAAATCGACCGTCGGCGCTTTTTTTCGGATCGGGCTCGCGTCCAAATTTCGAACCTTCCTCAAAGGGGCGCTGTAACGGGCGTTTCCGGCGACAATTAAACGGTATTTATAGGAAATTCTCCGTTCTGTGAATCTTAACTAACGACTGATACCGTTTTTCATAGTGAAAAAGGACGATCCATTACTTCTTATGGATGTCAAACCCCATGGAAGGAGGAGTTCCTGTTTGAATCCCATGGTCAACGGACCCCTGCCTCCCAGGAGGATGAGACGAAAGCGGAGAAGATTCCCCGTTTATTACGGGTTGATCGTATTGGTTTTGTTCCTTTTCTCGGGGGTGTTGTACGCCCAGGCGGCGGGTGTTTTCTTCGAAAAGGATAAACCTTCGCAACCGACCGAAACCGCGGAAGCTTCCGATGATCCGGCCGCCCTACCGGGTTCCGCGGATTCGGAGGAGGTTTTCGGTGACGGCGATGACATTGTACTGAAACAGGAGAAACCGGATAAAAGCGGCGAAAAGCCGCTGAAGGAGAAGGCGAAGGACACCCGCAAGAAGGATGAAAGCAACAAGCCGGAGCAGGAGAGATCCGGGGACGGGAAGTCGGATGCCCGACCCTCCGGGCAAGAAAAACCGTCAGTGGCGGTGGCGGACCAAAAGAGTCAGCCGCAACCCTCCGCTTCCAAGGCGGACGCTTCTGTAAACGCCCTCTCGTCCTTCGAAAGGAAAGTGGTTGAACTGGTCAACCAGGAACGGTCCCAACGGGGGCTGGCGCCTCTGAAGGTGGATGTCGAATTGTCCAAGGTGGCCCGCGTCAAGTCGGAGGACATGCGGGACAACGGGTATTTCTCCCACGATTCTCCCACCTACGGCTCTCCCTTTGACATGATGAGAAAGTTCGGCATCCAATACCGGGCCGCGGGTGAAAATATCGCCGCCGGCTATCCGACGCCGGAGGCTGCGGTCAAGGGTTGGATGAACAGCAGCGGCCACCGCGCCAACATTTTGAGTTCCCAGTTCACCCACATCGGGGTGGGTTACGCCAAGGGAGGCCCGTACGGACATTATTGGACCCAACAATTCATCAGCAAATGATGCGGAGCCCTCGCCCGCGGGAAAACTTCCCGCGGGTTTTTTGTTTGGAGGCGGGGATTTTTTCACGCGCGCTCAAGGGGACGCGGACTGAAAAGATATGGAATTTCTGTGAACGAGGAGCTATTTGTGAATGATATCACATTATACTTTATCCCGATTCCCTTATCATGTAGATAAAGAACCTTGTAGCAATTGGTATATTGAGCATTGGGCAAACGTCGGTCGGTTTGAATATGTGATGAGAATAACAATATGGAGGAGATCCCGATGCTTTCTCCCTGCTGCAACGAGAAGATCCGGGTGGAGTTCCGCGAAGAGTATTATCATTGCTGCGATGACGGTTACCCGCTGAAGGTGCCGTATCTGGTTTGCGCCCGATGCGGAACGGGTTACGCACCCCGATACACGGCGGATGAACAGAGGGAGTTGACGGAGGAAGGGGAGAGCGCCGGGCGGAAGGCATCGTGATGCGCCGGAAACGCAAAAGAAAGCTTATTCCCCTGCCGTGTCATCGCACCCTTTTTCTGCTGCCGCCAGCAACGGGGTCCGTCCGTCAGGCAATCCTCCCTTTTGGTGAAGGCCGTTTCCATACATTTCGCCGGCGAAAGGATCGATTCGCGCGGCGCGATGTGGGGAACGGCTTTTTTTTTTAGGACTCTTGACCTCCGTGTCAGGGATGTGGGCGTTCGATCAACCGCCGTATATGTGAATAAATTCACATGGAGAGCGTCGCATCCCTCTATTAATTAAGGAGATGGTATGTT
Source organism: Planifilum fimeticola (assembly GCF_003001905.1). NCBI lineage: Bacteria > Bacillati > Bacillota > Bacilli > Caryophanales > Thermoactinomycetaceae > Planifilum > Planifilum fimeticola. Next base: position 34,910 of record NZ_PVNE01000022.1, on the reverse strand, counting down.
GTTGGCCGGGAAGTCAGCATGGATTCTCTGCCCAATAAACGGGGCTTCAAAGAGGCTGCGGATGGCATCGCCTTCATGTTAGCGCCGGATGCAGCGGGATAGAAATCATCCGGATGCGCATGGCCGTCTGCCGCAACTTTCGAGTCGGATAGCCGGGGATCAGGCGCCGCATCGCCGATGCTCTTCCCGTCCTGGGGGAGCGGCTGGTCACGGCGCGGCGTGGAAAGATTTCCGTGCCGCGCAGAGGAGGACCGTCCACCGTCGGAGGCCGGAAAACCGACGGAAGAGTCCGCGGGTTTTTCGTTCTGCCCGTCCGTCTTCGGTAGCGTCCGTCCTTCTGCCTTTCATCTTCGTCCGATCGAACATCGTCCGCCACGGCGTCCCGGTGCCGTGAACGGGAGGAATTCGGGTCCTTTTGCATGGATTCTCTTTCCTTGAGAAAGGATTCCGTAGGGAGAAGGAGAATGAGAAATGAAACGTCCGATCCCTTTTCCGGTTGAATTGCGGAAAAGCGCGCCGATGAATTCGTCGACTGGATGCATGCAACTGCTCCGTTTGTAACCTTTGGTTCAAGGTTGGCCGGTGAGCCGGGGAAGTCGTCCGGCGGGAGAGGGTGCCATTTGCGTTGTATTCTACATATCCGTTCGCAAATCGCTGGATGTTGAAAAGGAATCAAGAAGAAAGAGTAGAAGGAAAAACATGTTGCCGCGTCAGCATCGCCGTGCGGGGCGACGCCCGGCTGTCGCAGGGATTTTCCGCCCCGGACGGGCGGTCTGTCCGGCGTGCTGCCGCCATGGCCATTTTCGGAAGGGAGGGAGTGCGGTGATCCTGTCCGTGAAACCGCTGGGGGATGCGGCGGTGACAGTGCGCCTGGGAGATGTGATTCATCCGGATGTTCACCGCCGGGTGCGCGGTTTTTGTCACCATCTGGAAAAGAATGCCCCTCCCGGCGTTGTCGAGTGGGTGCCCACATACGGATCCGTCACCGTTTTTTATCAACCCCACGTGATTCGGTATGAGGAGCTGGCAAAGCGACTGGCGGACCTGGCGGCCGATCTGGACCGGGTTCATCTTCCCCCTGCGAGGCTGGTCGTGCTGCCGACGGTTTACGGCGGGGAGTGGGGGCCGGATCTGTCCTTCGTGGCGGAACATAACGGACTGTCGCCGGAGGAGGTGATCCGCCTGCACAGCGGACGCGATTACCTCGTTTACATGATGGGCTTTGTCCCGGGATTCCCCTATTTGGGCGGGATGTCGCGGGAAATCGCCGCGCCTCGGCTGGAACGGCCGCGCTCCCGCATTCCGGCGGGATCGGTGGGGATCGCCGGGAATCAGACCGGCGTGTATCCCTTGGAGACGCCGGGAGGCTGGCGGTTGATCGGACGGACCCCCGTACGGCTCTATGATCCCTGCCGGGAGGAGCCGATTCTGCTCCGGATGGGGGATCGGCTCCGCTTTGAGCCGGTGGGTGAGGAGGAATACCGGGAGATCGAAGAACGGGTGCGCCGGGGGACGTATACGCTGGAAATTCGGGAATACACGGGAGGAGAAGAGGCATGAGCCCTTGGATGGTGGACTTGAATTCGGATTTGGGAGAGAGCTTTGGCGCCTACACCCTCGGCCGGGATGAGGAGGTTCTCCGTTTTGTCACGTCCGCCAACATCGCCTGCGGTTATCACGCCGGAGACCACAACGTGATGGGGCGTACCGTAAAGGCGGCCGCGGAAAAGGGAGTCGGACTGGGAGCCCATCCCGGCCTGCCGGACCTTTTGGGCTTTGGTCGCCGGCGGATGGAACTGGATCCGAAGGACGTTTACAACATGACGGTGTATCAGGTGGGAGCCCTCGCCGCCTTCGCCCGCACCTGCGGAAAGCGGCTGCAACATGTGAAGCCCCACGGCGCCTTGTACAACATGGCTTGTCGGGACCGGCGGATCGCTTCCGCCATTGCCGAAGCGGTGGCCGCCGTCGATTCCGGTCTGATTTTGTTCGGCCTCGCGGGAAGCCTCCTGGTCGAGGCGGGGAGAGCCGCGGGGCTGACGGTGGCTGAAGAGGTGTTTGCCGATCGGACGTACCAACCGGACGGCACGCTGACTCCCCGCACCGATCCCCGGGCGATGGTCCGCGATCCGGAGGAGGCGGTGAGACGGGTTCTTCGCATGGTAAAGGAGAAAAAGGTCACCGCCGTGGATGGGACGGAGATTTCCATCCGCGCCGACACCATCTGCGTGCACGGGGACGAGCCCCAGGCCCTGGCCTTTGCCCGTCGACTCCGGGAGGCGTTGCAGTCGGAGGGCGTCGAGATCCGGAAGGTCGGGGAGTGGCTCGGTTCGTCCTGACCCGCGCATGGACGGATGAACCGGATGGCCCGGCGGGAGGGTGCCGCGGCTTCCCTTTGCCGGCATTCGACCGAACCGAATTCCACCCCTTTTTCCCATGAAAGGATTGGATCGGAAACGATGAAACCTGCGTTGGAAGTGTTGCAACCGGGACTGTTGACCACAGTGCAAGATTTGGGACGAACCGGATTCCAGCACACCGGCATGGTGGTGGCGGGGGCGATGGACGCCTTTTCCCTGCAGGTGGCCAACTGCCTTGTGGGCAACCGGAGAGGGGAGGCGGGATTGGAGATGACGATGACGGGTCCCGAACTGAAGGCATTGGATGATATCGTCATCGCCCTGTGCGGTGCCGATCTGGGTCCGACGGTGGACGGCGTTCCCGCCCCCCTGTGGAAAAGCTTTGTGCTGGAGCGGGGCAGCGTTCTTCGCTTCCGGGGTGCGTCGAGCGGAGTGCGGGCCTATCTGGCGGTGGCCGGCGGACTTTGCGCAGAAGATGTGATGGGGAGCAAATCCACCTACGTCCGGGCGGGAATCGGAGGCATGCGGGGCAGTCCTCTCCGCCGGGGGGACATCTTGGAGCGGGGAGACGGAGGTGCTGTTCTCCACCGCTCGGGCCGAAGCCTTTCCGCCGATCAGATTCCCCGATGGAACAAGGAGGATGAGGTTCGGGTCATCCTCGGCCCCCAGGAAGACGCCTTTACGCCAAAGGGGATCCGGACCTTCCTCGGGAGTAAATATCAGGTGACGCCCCAGTCCGACCGAATGGGAATCCGCCTTCGGGGACCGGAAATCGAACACCGGGAGTCGGCCGACATCCTTTCGGACGCCGTCTCCATGGGGGCCGTCCAGGTACCGGCGGACGGCCAGCCGATCGTCCTGATGGCGGATCGTCAGACGACGGGAGGGTACGCCAAGATCGCCGCGGTGATCTCCGTGGACCTGCCGAAAATGGCCCAATTTCCTCCTGGCGGTCTCGTTTCCTTTCGGGAGATCGGCATCAAGGCCGCCCAGGAGTTGGCCATCCGGCAGGAATATTTTCTGCAGAGGTTGGAAGCGGCGGGAAGGAACGGGTGAGAAGAGCGGGGGCGACGGACGGCCCGCCCCCCGATTTTCGAAAAAGGGAGGAGATGCCTCATGCTTTCGTTTCCCAAGCCGACCGCGGAGCAGTTTTTTCGGACCTTCGACATCACGCTTTTCGCCGTCAGCAAGGACGAAAACCAGCTCGTCTTCGCCGGCAATCTGGGAGGAAAATTCAATTTGTGGGCCATGGACCTGCCCCGGATGTTTCCCTATCCTTTGACATCGGTGGACCAGGACGCCGGATATGTCTGGATCGATCCGAAAGGGCGCTTCATCATTGCCGGGTTTGACCGGGACGGGGACGAAAACTTTCACGTCTACGCGCTGCCGCCGGATGGCGGGGATCCCCTTCCTCTGCTGAAGCCGCAGGCGAAGGAGAAGTTTTATGTCACCCATCTGTCGGAGGACGGGGAGCGCATCTACTACAACACGAGCCGGGGCAATCCCACCTTTCTGAATATTTGCCGCCATGATCTGGTGGAAGGGAAAAGCGAAGTCCTGCTGGTCGGCAGTGAGGCCTCGGTACATTTGCTTGCCGTCAGTCCGGAGGAGACCGGTTTTGCCTGGGTCCAGTGGCTCAGCAATACGCACCAGCGCGGTTTTGCCAAGAAGGGGGACGAGGCGATCCCCCTCACGCCGGATCCCGAAAAGGCGCACACTGTATCCAGCGCCGTCTATACCAGTGAGAACCATTTGTATTTTGTCACCGACTACGACGAAGAGTACGCATACGTGGCCGGCTTTGATCTTGAAAAAAGGGAGTTCGCCCCCGTGGTCACCTTTGAAAAGGAAGCGGCCGCGCATCTGAAGTGGCACGCTCCGAGCCGCACGCTGTACGTTTCCACCGTCAAAGGGGTATCGGACAAGTTGTATGCCTTCCGCGTCGATGACCAAACCCTCGATTCCGTTCCGTTGCCGGTGGATATCGTGGATCAGCTGCACGTCGCCGAAAGCGGAACCCTTTACCTGCTCGGGCGCGGTGCGACCATGCCCCCGAACCTCTTCCGGAAGCGGCCGGGCGGCGACTGGGAAGCGCTAACGGACAACCGGGTGATGGGCGTTTCCAGGGAGGCCATGGTGGAGCCCGAAGTGGTCACCTATCCTTCCTTTGACGGACAGGAGATCGAGGCGCTCCTCTTTCGGGCGAAGCCGGAGACGGCCAACGGGCACGCGATCTTTTGGCCCCACGGCGGTCCCCAGTGGGCGGAGCGCAAGCGGTTCCGGGCGCTGTTCCAATTTCTCCTCGCCCGGGGCTATACGATTTTCGCCCCCAACTTTCGCGGCAGCACCGGATACGGCAAGCGCTTCTGCAAGCTGGTGGAAAGGGATTGGGGGGGAGGCCCCCTCCGAGACTGTGTGGCGGGGATGGAGTGGCTCTTTCGGCAGGGGATCGCGGAGAGGGATAAGCTGTTTGTCGTCGGCGGCAGCTACGGCGGATATATGACCCTGCTTCTGGCCGGACGTCACCCTGAATACATGCGCGCCGCCGTCGATCTTTTCGGACCCGGGAATCTGTTTACCTTTATCGATTCGGTCCCCGATTTCTGGAAGCCGTCCATGAAGCAGGTGGTCGGGGATCCGGTGGAAGACAGGGAAAAACTGATTGAGGATTCCCCGATCACGTACCTGGAAAACATGAAAAAGCCGATGCTCATCATCCAGGGTGCCAACGATCCCCGGGTGGTGAGGGCGGAGTCGGATCAAATCGTCGCCGCCCTGCGGAACAGGGGAGTTGACGTGGAATACCTTGTGTTGGAGGACGAAGGACACGGGTTTTCGAAGAAGGAGAACGAGATCCGGGTGTATCGCCGCATCCTCGAGTTTTTGGAACGGCACAGGGAGAGCGGAAGCGGGAAGACGGTGTAAGCTGTTTTTCAGAGGAAATATGTTTCGCCGGCGCCTGTAGGCGTCGGCTTTTTGCGGGATGTCGAATGAAACGGAAGTGGATTCCATGGATTCTGTTTAAGGTTAAGATTTTCTTGTATAATTGAAAGGAGGGTCTTTTTCTCTTACAGGCCTTATATAGTCTGTATTTTCAAGTAATTTCATATTTTTACCATTTCAACATCGCAGCACAAAACGGAAAAGAGGGGGTCATGTGAAGGAAACTCACGGGTTTTCGGCCGGAGATCGGCGGTTTCAGGTGAAGGACGTGTTCCGGTTCGGCTCGAATCAGCTTTTTCAGGCCGAGACGGGGGATGGAACCGTGGTGTATGTTCAGGAGATCCCCCTGCGGAAACCGCTCCCGCCCCGAGCCGCTTCCGCCCTCAAGGTGGATCTTCGCCACGTGTCATCCATCCTGGATGTCATCTATGAGAAACAACGGGTAAAACTGATTCACCCGCCCCTGCGCGGGGACCCGCTGTCCACCGTGGTCAGCGAGAAAGCGCCGATGAAACCGTTGCTCGCCCTGGAAGTCTGCCGGAAGCTGCTGTCCACCCTGGAGGAGTTGGAGGAGCAATCCCTGCCCCTTGCAAGCACCTGTGATCCGCGCAACGTCTGCCTGGAGAACGGCGAGCCTTATTTTCTCTTTCTCTGGATCAAAGGGTATACGGAACCGCCGGAAGAAAAATGGCGTGAACTCCTCTTCTTTTTGTTGACGGGCGGGTTTCCGAAAAAGGGGGAAGGACCCGATAAGGCCGTCGTTCATGAGCGGATCCCCGAACCGCTTCGGGCGTTGGTGGCGGACAGTCTGAACCCCAAACATTCGCGCAAAGAAATTTTGAAGCGGGTTCAAGAGGAGATTCTCCGCATGAAGCGGGAGCAGGAGCCGCCCCCGAAGCGGACGCCCGCAAATCCGCTGATGCGATGGAAAAAGGGGCTGCTGGCGGCCGCCATCTCCCTCGCGCTGTTGGCCGGGGGGATCTACGGGATATGGACCCTCTCGGAATCGCAGGCAAAGGAGCAGCCGGATGATATGCAGAGGGCGGGCATCTCCTTCGATGACAGGAGACAGGAGTATGTGTGGCCGGAGAAAATTCAAGGCGCTTCCCTCATCCGCGGGTCCTTCATCCCGCGGAAAGGCCAGCCCTTTTCGGTGATGTTGACAAACCGGGAATACCGCAATTCGTACGGTTTTTCCGTCGACGAGGGGCGTCTGTTGGTGTTGATGTCCAGCCCCGACATATGGTATTCGCTGGTCGACTCCGAAGGGATGCTCTCGGTTGAGGAGGGAAGTGTTTACAACTTCGAAATCACCTATATTCCCGATAAACCGATCCGCTACTCCATCTGGAAAAAGGATGACACCCGCCGCTGGGTGGCCGTGGGAAACACTCCGGCGGAACACAATTTTCAGATCCACTTTCAGGGAGGGGAGGGAACGAAACTCCTCCGGTCCGAGGTGATCGCTTACGGCGAAAGGGAGAAGAAAAGCTCATGGCAGTTGTCCCAGGGCAGCGCGCTGATTCAGGGGGACCGGTGGAAAATGGGCCGCTCCTCACGGGTGCGGGTCAATAAGGCCCCCTATTCCTTCCGGTTCCTTCGTCCCGAAGGGGATGCGTCCGATCCGGTGCAACTGGTCCTTTCCTCCGGGGAGTCGAATTTGTTGTTGGTCTGGGGCAGGGATGGCTACCTGCGCCTATACGAAAATGATGAGGGAGAGATCGCTTCCTCCCGCGTCGGATGGGATTGGGAGCCCGGGAGGGAGTCGACGGTCGTCCTCTCCAACGCGTCCGGGGGACTCCGGATCTCCGTGATGCAGGGAAGCCGCAGTCATGTGTGGGTTTATGATGACAGGCCCTTTGAACTTCAACAAGTGATTGTTGCCGGCGACGACCGGATGGAGCTGATTCCCTCGAGTTCGGGCCGGATCGTCGATTCCTATCCCGTACCCCGTTAGGAGGGGTTGAACCGGCCGAAGGACGGCAAAAATCATCGGGGGGTGCGCCGGGCAAAGTTTGTCCGGTGCACCCCCTTTTTCGCGGCAAGAACATATCACCTGTTTTGTTCCGTTCATTCGGCCAACTCGACCCAGCGTTCCGTCTTTTTCGCCAACATTTCCTCGTGCTCATCCAGCTGGTCCTTCAGTTCCCGGACCCTTTCGGAATCCCGGAGCACCTCCGGCAGGCACATCGTTTCCTGGATTTCCTGTATCTTTTTCTCCAACGTTTGGATCTCCGCTTCGAGCCGGGCGGCTTCCTCCCTTCTGAGACGCTCTTCTCTGCTCCGGTCCTTTGACGAGTCCTTCCGACGCCGGGGGGCGATGGTTTCCCCCTTCGGGGAAGCCTGCTGTTCTTCGAGGGATTTTTTCTGTTCCAGATATGCGTCGTAGTTGCCGGAATACGAACGGATTCCCTCCGGCGACAGTTCCCATACCCGGGTGGCCAGTTGGTTGATGAAATAGCGGTCGTGGGAGACGAAGAGGAGCGTTCCCGGGTATTCGGCGAGCGCTTTTTCCAACCGTTCCTTGCTCCGCATGTCCAGGTGGTTGGTGGGCTCATCCATCAGGAGCAGATTGGCCCGGCGCAACATGCGTTTGCACAGGGAGAGACGGGCCTTTTCGCCGCCGCTCAGTTCGGACACTTTTTTGAACACATCGTCACCGCTGAACAGAAACTGGCCGAGGGCGGAGCGAACCGCGGTCCGGTCCAGGGAGGGGAAGTCGTTCCACACTTCTTCCAGGACGGTCGCTTCCGGGTCGAAGGCCTGTTGTTCCTGATCGTAGTAATCGAGATCCACCCCCGTTCCGAAGCGGATCCGGCCGGACAAGGGCGGGAGTAGGCCGGCGACGGTCTTCAGAAGGGTGGATTTGCCGGTGCCGTTGGGGCCGATCAGGGCGATCCGTTCCCCCCTTTCAATCCGGAAGGAGAGGCCGGAGGCCAGAGGGGAGGACGGATCGTATCCGATCGTCAGCTCCTTGGCCTCCAACACCTCCTTTCCGCTGGTGGAGGCGACGTCAAAACGGATGGCCGCGGGGGGACCCTCTTTGGGGGGGCGCTCCACGAGCGTCATTCGCTCCAGGGCTTTTCTCCGGCTCTGGGCCCGCTTGGTGGTGGACGCCCGGGCGATGTTGCGGCGAATAAACTCCTCCATCCGGCGAATTTCCGCCTGCTGCTCCTCGTACTTTTTTTCCTGACGGGCGACCCATTCGGCCTTTTGCCGGACGAAGTCGGTGTAGTTGCCCGGATAGCGGGTGACGCGCTTCCGGTCGACTTCGTAAATGGTTTCCACGAAACGGTCCAGGAAATAGCGGTCGTGGGAGACCACCAGCAGAGCGCCGGGATAGGACGCGAGGGTCTGCTCCAGCCAGGCGAGGGCATCCATGTCCAGATAGTTGGTCGGCTCGTCCAGAATCAGCAGATCGGGTTCCTGAAGCAGCAGCTTGGCCAGGGCCAGCCGGGTTTTCTGTCCGCCGCTGAGATCGGACACGGGGGTTCGGTGCCAATCGATGCCGGAGAGGCCGAGGCCGTGCAGGGCTCCCCGAATGCGCGCCTCGTATTGGAACCCACCCTCCCGTTCGTAGGCTTCCTGCAGGGAGGCATAGCGCTCCAGCACCTGCTGGTACCGCTCCTCATCGGCCATCAATGCCTGGTCTCCCATCTCCCGTTCCATCCGGCGCAGCCGGCTTTCCATCTCCCGGAGGGACGTAAACACCGTCAGGGCTTCTTCCCAGACGGTTCGCCCCGAATCGAGGCCGCTGTCCTGGGCCAGGTAACCGATCCGGGCGTTTTTGGCGATGAACACCTCCCCGCGATCGGGTGTGATTTGCGAAGTGATGATTTTCAGCAAGGTGGTTTTCCCCGCACCGTTGACGCCGATCAATCCGACTCGTTCCTTTTCCGCCACCCGCAGGGTGGCCTCTTCCAATACGGGGTTGGCACCGTAGGATTTGGATACTTGGTTGACTTGCAACAGGATCATGGGCATATTCCTCCAATATGGCTTCTTCGGCGGTGCGCCGGTCCCGGAAGGGATCCCGGCGGCCGAGCAGGCGTCACGGTTTGTTCAAAGGGGAGATTTTCTCGGCACCGGTCAATGGTGTACAATTGTAAATAAAAAACTGCCGTTCAAAGGTGAAGAGCGGTTGGCACACCGATCCTCAGCATAGGAGATGCCACCTCGACCAAATATTACCGTTTTGCGTCACCTATCCCTTAATCTTAGCAGATGACGGGCAATTCGGCAAAAGGGCGGATATTGATCATGTCGGAACAAAAGCGCATGCTTCGCCGGCGCATGCTGGACCTGAGGGAATCCCTCTCCCCGGAACAGGTGCGCCGGGAATCCCTGGCCGTCTGTGAGCGGCTGGTCCGTCACCCCGTCTTTAAAGAAGGGGAGACGATCCTGTTTTACTTTCCCTTCCGGAAGGAAGTGGATGTCCGGCCGGCGATGGAGGAGGCCTGGTCGGCGGGGAAGCGGGTGGTTCTCCCCAAGGCGGATCCCGCGACCAAATCCCTCTCCTTCTTCTCGCTCCGCAGGGGGGAACCGTTGGTTTCGGGATCCTACGGCATACCGGAACCGTCCGGAAAAGCGTCGGCGAAAATTCCTCCCGGGGCGATCGACCTGGTGGTGGTTCCCGGCGTCGCCTTCGATGAGCGGGGATACCGGCTCGGATACGGCGGAGGATATTACGATCGCTTTTTCTCCCGTCATCCGGGGCCATTCAAGCGGATCGGGGTGGCCTATTCCTTTCAGGTGGTGCCGACCGTCTGCCCGGAAGAGCACGATCAGCGGTTGGACGGGTTGATCACGCCGTCCAAGACCCTCTCATTCTAGCGGAAGTCTCTCCAAAAGATCGCCGGCTTTGGCTGCCGGGGCTTCCGGTCCCCGCGGCACACCCCTTCAGCGGTTTCCGTTTTTTCGGCGGATTTTTGGGGGAATAAATCGGATGATCCGAAGATAGAAACGCGGGGGGAGGAACGGAGATGAAAAGCCGGTTGAAGGAAGTGCCCGTCGGTGAAGCGGTGGGATTGGTGCTGGCGCACGATTTGACGGTGATCGATCCGGGGAAATACAAGGGTCCCCTGTTCCGCAAAGGGCATCGGATCCGCCGGGAGGATATCGAGGAGCTGCTCCGGATCGGCAAGGAGCATGTATACGTGTTGGAACTGGCCGAGGGAGAGCTGCACGAGGACGAGGCGGCGGAACGGATTGCCCGGGCGGCCGCCGGCCCCCATCTCGGCCGGACAGAGCCGAAGGAGGGGAAAGTGAACCTGGTCGCGCAGGTGCGGGGTTTGCTCCGGATCGACGTGGAGGCGGTGACGGCCATCAACCGGGTGGAGCAGGTGGCGCTGTCGACGCTCCGAACCCACACACCGGTGGAAAAGGGGCAGACCGTCGCGGCGACCCGGGTAATCCCCCTGGTTTTTCCGGAAGCGTCCATCCGGGAGGTGGAGGATATCGCCGTCCGCCGGGACCGGCCGGTGGTGGAGGTGGTTCCCTTTCGCCCGCACCGGGTCGGCATCGTCACCACCGGGAGCGAGGTGTATCACGGACGGATCCGGGACCGCTTCGGCCCGGTCGTCCGGGAAAAGGTGGAGAAGTACGGGTCGACGGTGGTGGGGCAGACCTTCGCCACCGACGACAAGGAGATGATCCGGGATCAGATCCGGGCCTTCGTGGATCAGGGGGTGGACATGGTCCTGGTGACCAGCGGGATGTCCGTCGATCCCGATGACCGGACCCCGGGGGCGATCGCTTCCCTGGGAGCGGAGATCATCACCTATGGTACGCCGATTCTGCCCGGCACGATGCTGATGATCGCCTACTACCGGGGGATTCCCGTTTTGGGGCTGCCGGGTTGCGTCCTCCACGATCCCGTCACCTCCTTCGACCATTTCCTTCCCCGCATTCTGGCCGGGGAAAAAATCACCCGGGAAGACGTGGTCACCCAGGGGCACGGCGGATTGCTCCACTCCTGCTGAACCGCCCGGGTCCTCAACTTGTCGGAAACTGGGATTTCATTGTAAGATGAATTTGTGAAGAGAATAACAGATGGAAGGACAATCCGAACGCAACCGATGAAGCGCTAGAGGTTGGCGGACATCTTGAATATAAAATCAAGCGGTCGAAGGGACCGTCGACATGGAGGCATGCGATGGAAGATCAAAAAATCCCTCAAGTCACCGCCAAACGATTGCCGTTGTATTATCGGTATCTGGAGAAATTGCACGCGATCGGAAAAAAGCGCGTTTCCTCCGCCCAGCTCAGCGAAGCCCTGCAGATCGATCCGGCCACCATTCGCCGCGACTTCTCCTATCTGGGCGAGTTGGGCAAGAAAGGTTATGGATATAATGTCAATTACCTGCTTCAGTTCCTGCGCGATTTTCTGCGACAGGACGAAGTGACCAACGTGGTGTTGGTGGGCGTCGGCAACCTGGGAACGGCCCTGCTGCGCTACAACTTTTACCGCAGTCACAATACGAAGATCGTCGCCGGTTTTGACAACGACCCGGCGAAAATCGGCACCGAGGTGGACGGAATTCCGGTCCTGTCCATGGACCGCTTCAAAGAAGTGACGGAATTGCACAACGTGGAAGTGGCCATTTTGACCGTGCCGGCCAGCGTCGCTCAGGCGACGGCCCAGCAGATCGTCGAGGCGGGCATCCGGGGGATTCTCAACTTCACACCGGCGCGGTTGAACGTGCCGCCCAGGGTCCGGATTCACCACATCGACTTGACCACGGAGCTGCAGACGCTGATCTATTTCCTGAAGAAGTTTCCGGATGAGGAAACGGAAGCGGAAACCGCGAAGGAAATGGACGAGGCGCATAAAAGTTAGACGCCCTTCTGCGGAAGGGATCACTTTCCGGCCGGGACCGGATCGTCCGGCCTGTTTTCATGGCGGCACCCGCCCGGCGGGTGCCGCATCTGTGAAATTGTCATGAGGGTGGTTGCGCCATGGAAGACAAGACTCAACCCGTGACCGAACACCTCGGCGAGTTGCGCCGGCGGCTGATTTGGGTGATCGTCGTCTTTGTTCTCGGACTGGTGGTCGGCTTTGTCTTTGCCGCCGATTTCGTCCATTGGCTGAAACAGCAAATGCCGGCGAACGTGACGATGCACGTGTTCTCTCCGGCGGAGCCCCTCCGCGTCTACATGATGTTCGCCTTCGTCATTTCGGCGGTCATCACCCTGCCCGTCGCCTTCTACCAGTTGTGGGCCTTCGTCAAACCGGGCTTGACGAAAACCGAACAGAGAATCACCCTCACGTACATTCCCTTTGCGGTGATCTTGTTTTGCCTGGGTCTCCTTTTTGGTTTCTACGTGATCTTTCCCTACCTCATCCGCTTCATGACGGGGCTGTCGGCCGCACTGGGCACCACGGAAACCTTCGGGATATACCGGTACTTCGGCTTCATGTTCAACATCGTGTTTCCGTTGGGCCTTTTCTTCGAGCTGCCCTTGGTGATCCTGTTTTTGACCCGTCTGCGGATACTCCGGCCGGATCTGCTCCGCAGGGGCCGCCGGGCGGCCTATCTGGGCATGGTGATTCTTGCAGCCGTCATCACGCCCCCGGACCTGGTCTCCAACATTCTGGTATCCATTCCCCTCATTCTCCTGTACGAGATCAGCCTGTTTCTATGCACCTGGCTCTACCGGCGGATCCAAAAGGAAGATGAAGCGAGGGAGAAGACCTGGTTGGAAGAATCGTAAGATGAGGACCTTCTGCTTGGAAACTACGTCGGAAGTTTATCTCCCCCGGATTCGGGAGATAATGCTCTTGCACCTTTCTATCGATGCACTGCGCCGATCGGCGATCCGGAAAAAAATTGACCTCGGGGCTTGCAAATTGGGAGGCACATGCATATTATTATAATTGGTGTTAGCACTCATCGGCGATGAGTGCTAACAAATCGTTATGCAAGACAATTCTACCTCGTGTTGGAAAAGGAGGGTCTCCTGTGTCGATCAAGCCGTTGGGTGACCGTATCGTGCTGGAAGCGATCGAGAAGGAAGAAAAGACCGCGAGCGGAATCGTCCTTCCGGATACGGCGAAGGAAAAGCCGCAGGAAGGTCGCGTGATCGCCGTGGGTTCCGGCCGTTGGGAAAACGGACAAAAAATCGAATTGGAAGTGAAGGTGGGCGATCGCGTCATCTTTTCCAAATATGCAGGCACCGAAGTGAAGGTAGGCGACAAGGAATACCTCATCCTGCGTGAAAGTGACGTGTTGGCGATCGTCGAGCAGTGATGCCTGCAGATCCGTTAACCAATAACCCTACATAAGAAAGGGGAAGAGGAAATGGCGAAGGACATCAAGTTCAGCGAAGAAGCACGTCGTTCGATGCTGCGCGGCGTAGACGCTTTGGCCGATGCCGTGAAAGTGACCTTGGGTCCGAAGGGCCGCAACGTAGTTCTGGAAAAGAAATTCGGTTCTCCCTTGATTACCAATGACGGCGTGACCATTGCCAAGGAAATCGAGCTGGAAGATCCCTTTGAAAACATGGGTGCCCAGCTGGTAAAAGAAGTGGCCACCAAGACCAACGATGTGGCCGGGGACGGAACCACGACCGCTACCGTGTTGGCCCAGGCCATCATCCGCGAAGGTTTGAAAAACGTGGCCGCCGGCGCCAACCCGATGGTGCTGCGCAAGGGAATTGAAAAGGCGGTGAACGCGGCCGTCGATGAAATCAAGAAAATCGCCAAGCCGATCGAGGGCAAAGACTCTATCGCTCAGGTGGCGGCCATCTCCGCGAACGATGAGGAAATCGGCAAATTGATCGCCGAAGCGATGGAAAAGGTGGGCAACGACGGCGTCATCACCGTTGAGGAATCCAAAGGGTTCACCACCGAGCTGGAAGTGGTCGAAGGGATGCAGTTCGACCGCGGCTACATCTCCCCCTACATGATCACCGATTCCGACAAGATGGAAGCGGTGCTGGAAGAACCCTACATCCTGATCACCGATAAAAAGCTCAGCAACATCCAGGAAATCCTGCCGATCCTCGAAAAAGTGGTGCAACAGGGCAAACCGCTCCTGATCATCGCCGAAGACATGGAAGGGGAAGCCCTGGCCACGCTGGTGGTCAACAAGCTGAAGGGCACCTTCACCTCCGTCGCCGTGAAGGCTCCGGGCTTTGGCGATCGCCGCAAAGCCATGTTGCAGGACATCGCCATCCTCACCGGCGGTCAAGTGATCACCGAAGAGCTGGGTCTGGACCTCAAAACCACCGGTCTCGATGCCTTGGGCCGTGCCCGTCAGGTCCGCGTGCGCAAAGAGGAAACGATCATCGTGGACGGCTACGGCGACAAAGGAGACATCGAAGCCCGCATCAACCAAATCCGTCAGCAGCTTGAAGAAACCACGTCCGAATTCGACAAGGAGAAGCTGCAAGAGCGCTTGGCGAAACTGGCCGGCGGCGTAGCGGTCATCAAAGTGGGCGCTGCGACCGAAACCGAGCTGAAGGAGAAGAAACTCCGCATCGAAGACGCCCTCAACTCCACCCGGGCTGCGGTGGAAGAAGGGATCGTCTCCGGTGGCGGCACCGCCCTCGTCAACGTGATCCGCGCGGTGGAAGCGGTCGAAGCGACCGGCGACGAAAAGACGGGTGTGAACATCATCAAGCGCGCGCTGGAAGAGCCGGTGCGTCAAATCGCCTTCAACGCCGGACAGGAAGGCTCCGTGATCGTGGAGCGCCTGAAGAAGGAAGAAGTGGGCATCGGCTTCAACGCCCTCACCGGCGAGTGGGTCGACATGATCAAGGCGGGTATCGTCGATCCGGCGAAAGTGACCCGTTCCGCCCTGCAAAACGCGGCCTCCGTTGCGGCGATGTTCCTGACCACGGAAGCGGTCGTCGCCGACAAACCGGAGGAAGAGAAGAACAACAACCCCGGCATGGGCGGCGGCATGGACATGATGTAATTCCGCCCTTCCATCGGCATATCGGCACCTCCAACCCTTCCCCCCGCATTTTTGCGGGGGGTTTTTCTTTGCATTGGTTTTACCTGGATGTGCGGGATTCCGCCTTCAAAACGCGATTCATCCGGAAGAGGCTTGACGGAAACGTCGGGGACCGATATATTTTAAGTGTACTATATTAAATAGTACACATAATACAAACCATACACAAGGATCGGCGGGGGGCCGAGACGGAGCAGCAGGTGGTGGTCACCACCGGTGCGGCCGGGGCCCACGTTACCTTCAGGACCGATCCGGAAATCTTTACGGAAACGACCGCAAATGGGGACGCGCAAATTTCCGGAGAGGCATGACAGAAAACATCGCGGGGTTCGGAGGTGCATTTTGTGGCGGTATTGACGGTGGAGAACGTGTCCAAGGTCATCGGTTCCCGTCTGGTGGTGTCAAACCTCAACATGTCGGTGAGGAAAGGGGAAGTGTACGGGTTTTTGGGGCCGAACGGTGCGGGCAAGACGACGACGATCCGCATGATTGTCGGCCTGGCGAAGCCGAGCGGAGGGAGGATTCGCATCAAGGGTTGTGACGTTCAGAAGGAGCGCGCCGAGGCCCTTCGTCACGTGGGGGCGATCGTGGAAAACCCGGAGACCTACTCTTACCTGACCGGGAGACAAAACCTGATTCACTACGCGCGTTTGGCGGGGATCGACCGGCGGAGAATGCGGCAGCGGATCGAGGAGCTCACGGAGCTGGTCGGACTGGAAGGACGGATCGACGACAAGGTGAAAACCTATTCCCTCGGCATGCGGCAACGGCTCGGTCTGGCCCAGGCGCTGATCGGCGATCCCGGCCTGCTGGTTCTCGACGAACCGACCAACGGCCTCGATCCCGCCGGCATGCGCGAATTTCGCAGCCTCGTGCGAAAGATCGCTTCGACCGGTGTCGCCGTGTTCGTTTCCAGCCACCTGCTGAGCGAAATCCAGCAGATGTGCGACCGGGTGGCCATCATCAAGGATGGTCGGATCGTGACGGAGCAATCCGTCACCGAGCTTCTCAAAAGCGGCGATTCGGCGGTTTCGATCCGTGTGGGCCGTCCGGAAACGGCGAAGGATCTCCTTGAGCAAAGGGGATGGCGCGTCGAAACGATCGGCGAACGGTCGGTCCGCGCCGCCGTTGCCGAAAGTCAGGTACCGGAGCTGATCCGCCTGCTGGTGTTGAACGGAGTGGACATTTATGCGGTGGAGCCGTCCCGGGAGTCCCTGGAGGAGTTTTACATGGAGCTGACCGGAGGAGCGGAGCAGGAGGAGAAAAAGGGGGTGCAGGCCGGTGCGTGAGCTGGGGCGGGTCATTGCCAACGAATGGATGAAATTGATGCGTCGCCGACGTCTGTGGATCACCGTCCTGCTGGCGGTGCTGGTGGTGTGCGGGTTGAGCGCCCTTTCCTATCAGAGACATTTGGACATGATGAGATGGGATTCTCCGGAGGGATTGAAGCGACAGATCGAACAGGCCGAACAGGAATTGAAGAGCATGGAGGAGCAGGTGAAAAGTCCCGACTCCGCCCGGGAGGGAGAAGATCCGGAGGAACGGATCGAAAGTATCAAACAGTCGATCGCCGATATGAAGCAGCGGCTTAAGGAAGAACAGCGGTTGGCATCCGATGATTGGCGATCCGTCGTGGAGGATCGGATCGCCCAGACGGAACGCGAAGTGGAGGATGCGGCACGGAGTGAAAACAAAGTGGGGGAGGCGATGGGACAGGGACGACTAATGGAACTGAAGTACCATCTGGAAAACGGCGTCCCTCCCATTCCTCATTGGAAAAGGACAGCATATCAGGAAATGGATGATTTGATCCACTTCACTTCCCGGGTCTTCCTGCCGCTGCTGGTCGTGATCCTTGTCGCAGATATCGTTTCCGGCGAGACCACCGCCGGGACGATCAGGCTCCTGCTGATCCGTCCCGTTTCCCGGGCGAAAATCCTGTTCGGAAAATGGCTGGTCAGCATTTTCGCCACTCTTCTGCTGACGCTCATCGTCTTTGCGCTGATGTTCGGGGTGAACGCCGCCTTGTACGGCATAGACGGCTGGGATCAGCCGCAGATCGTAAACGTCATTTACACCTTTGAAAAAGTTGATTCGCCGGATCCCATGACGCAGTCGCACACGGTGAGCATCCCCCATTATGGCCGAGCGGCGATCGTGCCCATGTCCGTGTACATCTTGAGCGGTTGCCTGCTTCTCTCCCTGGCGATGATGTCGGTGGCGACACTGGCCTTTCTCTGCTCCGTCCTGTTCCGGTCGTCGATGATCAGCACCGCTGTCGCCTTCGCCGTGATCATCGTCGGCGAGATCCTGTTCCAAGCGGTGGAGAGCGGAAAGCTTTTCTGGCTGTTTACCGCTCACCTCAACCTGCTGAACAACTGGACGGGCGGCCTGTCCGCGCATCTGAAGGCCGATCTGTCCCTCACCACCGGATTGATCGTGTTGGGATGCTGGGCGCTCCTCGCGCTGATCCCCGCCTTTTTGACCTTTACGCGAAGAGATGTGTTGAATCACTGACGGGATCTTTCGGTGCAGGCAGAACCGCCGGAGGGGGTGTGTCTCCGAGAACCTTTGCCGAGAGATCGCATCTCCTCCGGCATCCTCGCCGGAAGTGCCGGTTAAGGAAGATGGGCAATGGAGGTGAGCTTCTTGTGGTTTGACGTGGATCCGCGGTCCGACGTGCCGATTTATCAGCAGCTGGTGGACGGAGTGAAGGAGGCGGTGGCACGGGGGATTCTCGCTCCGGGGGATAAGCTTCCGTCGGTCCGGGATCTGGCCGGTCGCATCGCCATCAACCCCAACACGATCGCCAAGGCGTACCAAGAGATGGAACGGGAGGGGATCATCGAAACCCTCCGCGGCAGGGGAACCTTTGTCGCTGAGGTTCGGACCCGGGGCATCGACCGGGAGGAGAAGATGGGAAGAATGAGGGAGATGTTGGAGAAGGTGCTGGTGGAGGCCTACTACCTGCAGATGGAAGAGGATGAAGTGTTGGCGATGGCGGAGGAGATCATCCGTCAGTGGTACCGGGAGAGGAGGAGATCGGATGAGCCGGTGGGCGATCGAGACGCGCGGGCTGACCAAGATCTTTGACGGAGTCACCGCGTTGGACGGGTTGGATTTGACTGTGCCGGAAGGAGCCGTGTTCGGCTTGGTAGGTCCCAACGGGGCTGGGAAGACGACGCTGATCCGCACGCTGATGGGCATCCTGCGGCCGACGGCGGGAACGGCCCGCATCCTGGGAAGAGACTGTTTCGAGGAAAGCGGAGAGGTCCGCCAGCAGGTGGGCTACGTGCCGGACGCGCCGGTTTTGTACCCGTCTTTCCGCGTGGAGGAGATGCTTCAGTTGTGCTCCCGCCTGTACCGGCACTGGGATTGGGAGCGATGCGAGGCGCTGCTGGAGCGGTTTCAGCTTCCCCGGAACCGGTGGATCCTGTCCCTTTCCAAGGGGATGAAAACGCGGCTTGCCCTGGCCATCGCCCTGTCGGTCCGGCCGCGCCTGTTGATCCTGGACGAGCCGACGGGCGGACTGGACCCGGTTGTGAAGCATCAGATGCTCGGTTTGGTGCTGGAGGAGGTGGCCGAGCACGGGACGACGGTGCTGATCTCCACCCACCAGCTGGGGGATCTGGAGCGGATCGCCGATCACGTGGCCGTGATGATAAAGGGGAGGTGTCTGCTGACCCGCACGGTGGAGGAATTGAGAAAGGAAGCCCGCAAAATCCAGGCGGTCTTTCCGGAAGGGCTGCCGGAAGCGATTCGGAGGATGCCGGAAATCCTCCATTTGGAGAGCCAGGGGAGGGTGTATATGATCACGGTCGGAAACGGGTTCGACACGGTCCTGGAGGCGGTCAAGGCTCACCGGCCGGTCTATATGGAAACGGTGAGCCTCGGCCTGGAGGAGTGGTTCATCCGGACGGTGGAGAAGGAGGGGGAGAAGGATGGGCCGGTTGCTGAATAAGGCGCTTTTGTGGAAGGAATGGCGGCAGAATCGATGGCTGCTGCTTCTTCTCTTGCTGTTCGTCATCTACACCCCGATCATCGATGCAGTGATCTTCTGGGTAGATACGATGATGGGGATGTATAGGGGACTGTATGGCTTGTTTGGTTCTGCAGATCCGTGGTCTTTCAAGGTCACTTCAGCGATCAAGGGTCTGATGGTGGACGAGTCGGATGGATGGGGCATGGGCTTCAATCCGCTGTTCCCATTGGCTCCCGTCGCCGTGGGGTTGTGGGGAGTCCTGTTGATCGCCCGGGAGCGGACGCCCAATACGCTGGAGTTTTTGGCGGCGGCACCGGTCAGCCGGCGGGAGATTGCGGTGACCAAGTTTTTCTTCGGCGCGATGTCCATCATCGGGATGATGACCGTCAATCTGCTGTTCGTCCTGGGGATAATGCTGGTTGCACCAGTGGGATATACCTGGACGGAGGCCCTGTTCTGGTTCGCCTTCTGCGTTTCGTACCTGCTGAGCCTCTTTTCCCTCGGTTTTTTGATTGCCGTCGTCACGGGGAATTGGGTGGCGAACTTGGGAGCGGTCCTTCTCTGTTCCCACCTTCACTGGTTGCTTGCCGATACGATTCGATTTTTCGGATTGCCCATGGGCCTTTCGGATTCCGCTTGGGAGCGGATCCGGAATGGGCTTGAATATATCGATCTTTTCTTCTATCTGTCCAACTATGCCATTGGCCAAGTCCACATGGGTCATGTTGCCGCCCTCTTCACCGCTTTTCTGGTGTTGGGGATGCTCTCCCTCCGGCTGTTTGAAAAAAGTCCGCTGGAGAAAAACGGTCAGGCATTTGTTTTCGGGAGTGCACGCCTCTTTTGGCGTTTCTTCATTCCGTTGATCCCGGCGGCATTGGTCGGCTATGTCTTCAGTTTCAATTGGATCAGCGGGCTACTTTCCGCCGGTTTGGCTTACATGGCGGGGGTCTGGGCGGCGAAATACCTGATGCGTCAGATGGAGGGCAACGTCATCGGTGCCCGATGACGGTCCGTTCCGCTATCTTGCGATCCATTTTCCAACATAAACAAACCGCGATATGGAAATCCCCGGACGCCCACGCCGATGATCCGACGTCCAATGGGAGAAAA
This sequence comes from Planifilum fimeticola, assembly GCF_003001905.1. Lineage (NCBI taxonomy): Bacteria > Bacillati > Bacillota > Bacilli > Caryophanales > Thermoactinomycetaceae > Planifilum > Planifilum fimeticola. The sequence continues at coordinate 14,553 of NZ_PVNE01000022.1, read as the reverse complement.
TGTGGATGGCCGCCGGCGAGGGGAAGGAAGGCATTCCGCATCGCAATCCTGGCAGGGAAGGGTGTTGTCCCGGTGGACGGAGGGGGTGTGCCGCTTCGTTACGCCTCAGACAAAGGGCTCAGCGACACACCCCTCCGGGTGTTTCCGCTTTTTCGGATTTCAGGTGTATGTGCATTCGCTTCCGAACACTATTCCCGGATGACCCGGATGCGCACTTCTCTGGTCAGTTCGGCGACCTGTCCGGGATCGAGGCCGCGTCCGTCGGGGTTGGCGGGGGTGACGCGGACGGCGATCGTATTTTCACCGACGGAGAGGGGGATGGATCGTTCAAAGGGGCCGCCCTCGTGAATCCGTGTCTCCCCGTTGACCGTCAGCTCGGCCTCCCTGTAGGCGTCTCCCCGGAGGAGGATGCTCGCCTGACCGGTCCGGGTGCCGTCCGCAGGTTCGTAGACGTGGAGGGGAATGTCCCGCCAGCGCTTCACTTCGTCGGTAACGAGCATTCGGTCGTCTCCTTCGTTTCTCACGGTGAGGGTCCGGTTGTCCAGTTCCTCGCCGTATTCCCCCTTTTCGACCCGGTCCCAGTTGCCCCGGGCGTATTTGTATTCGACCCGGGTTCCTTCCGTCAATTCCAGCGCCTTTTCCCACGTATGGTTACCCACATAGTCCATCTTCAGCTCCTCGGCGCCGGGGTTCCACTCGGCCTGCGGAAAGGTGCCGGCGAGGTGGACCGGGTGGTCTGTTCCGGTGTATTCGGGCACCTTCACCCGGAAGGTGACCCGCACCGGCGTTTCCTTCGGCGTCACCTGGACCGGATTGCTTTCGCTCCGGTTGAAGGAGGTGTCCACGGCGAGCACCCGGTAGCGGTAGGTGGTTCCGTTTTCCACGGTGGTGTCGGTGTAGGCGGTCTGATCGGCGCCGACTCTCGCGATTCGCTGCCATTCGCCCCTCCTTCCCTCGGTCACCGTCTGACGCTCCACTTCGTAGAAGGCCAGGTCATCGGCCTTTACCGGATCCCACTTCAGCGCCACCTGCCGGGACTGCTGGTGCGGCTGGTGCAGAACGGGGGACGGCGGCGCTTCCCGGTCGTCGGAGGGAACCGCGGTGACGCGCACGACGGGCGTTTCTGTCCACTTTTCCCCCAGGCTGGTGGAGAAGCGGAAGACCACCTCCCAGGTTCCCGGCCGGTCGGGGGTGAAGGTCACCGTGTACTGATCGGCCTTTTTGACGGAGCGGTCAAATTGGGCGTTCTGCCATGTGAATCCGCTGTCCTGTTTGTGTTTGAAGCCCACCTCCGCCAGGACCTGGTGGCTGGGCCGGTCCCGGCCGGTCACCCCTTTGACGGTCACTTGACCGATTGCGGTGATTTCCCTTTCGACGCCGATGACATGATTATCCGCTTTCGGCGTCCGGTTGACCGCCGACTGGATCGGCGCATGGGGAACCGCCGAAACGGCGGCTCCGGACTCGCTCCGGTTGCCGGCGGCATCGACAGCGATGACGCGGTAGTAGTAGCGGCGGCCGTTTTTCACCGCCCGGTCGGTGAAGGAGGCGCCCTTCGATTCCCCCACCTTGACCTCGTATCCTCCGTCGATCGGACTGCGCAGGATCTCATAGCGGGCCGCGCCCCGGACCGGTTGCCAAGTCAGGTGGACCCTTCCGTCCTTGCCCGTGGCCCGGATCCGCTCCACCTCCGGCGGGGGAGTGAGATCCTGCCCCGGCGCGGCGATCAGAATGGCTCCGTCCATCGGCTGCAGCTCGATCCGCAGCTTGCCGTCCTCCACCCGGTATTCCCGGTCGTTCCACACGTCCCGGAACAGGACTCCGTCCCGGACGAAGGATCCGACTTCCACTTCCCGGACGCCCCCCGATTTGCTGATGGCGATCACGGCGGCGCCGTCCGTCACTTTCCGCTTTTCCCCGGTTTCGTAGTTGACGATGTATTCGCTGTTGCCCAGGGCGTCTTTGCCGCCGGTGATTTTGCGGCCGAAGACGTAAGTGTCCCCTTCGGCGAACAGGGTGGTCAGGTCGCCGGTCATCAGTACCGGGTGCTGCTCGCGGATTTTTGCCAGCCGCCGAAAGTGTTCCAGCAGGTCCGTGTCGGGATTGTCCCAGGGATATGTGCGCCGGTTGTCGGGATCGTCAAATCCGGTCAATCCCGCCTCGTCCCCGTAGTAGATGGTCGGCGAGCCCGGATAGGTCATCTGGAGCAGGGCGGTCAGCTTGACCCGCTGACGGGCCAGGCGGTTGGCTTCGGCCACCCGCTCGTCGGACCATCCCTTCTGCTCGGCGGGGGTGAGCGGATGGTCCTTCTCCACATCGCCGTACACCTTCATCATTCGCATCGTGTCGTGGGAGCCCATCAGGTTCATCATCGCGTAAAAGGCTTCCCGGGGGTATGATTCGTAGATATCCATCAGACGGTTATCCAGTTCCGCGGCGTCGATCGGGCGGTGCCGGACATCCGTGTCGTCGAAGGGCTCGTCCAGCATGAACGCGATCACCGCGTTGCGGAATCGGTAGTTCATCGTCGAGTCGAAAGTGTCTCCCAAAAGGTCGTAGGTGGCGTCGTTCCAGTTTTCCGTGATCAGGATCGGTTCGCCGTTGGGCGGGTTCAGGTCCCCCCGCTGATCTCCCTTCAGATGGGCGCGCAGGGCTTGCCAGAAATCGCGGGCCACTTCCGGGGCCACATCCAGCCGCCAACCGCTCGCCCCCGCCCGGATCCAGCGGCGGGTGATGGAATTGTCGTTTCGGATGATGAAGTCGGCGAAACTCTTCACATTCAGCTCGCTTCCCTCCGGCGCCCGGATCACCGGCAGGCTGTCGTATCCCCACCACCCCTCGTAGGAACCGTCGTCATTGATGTGGAACCAGGACTCCCAGGGGGAGGCGTAGTGCTCCTTCCACTTCCCCTCCTTTTTCAGCTTCCAGGCCCACCAGGCGCCGATCTCCTCGGGACGATTCTCGGGGTCGCTCCATTTGCCGTACCGGTCGAAATATTTGCTGTCGTCCCCCACATGGTTGAACACCCCGTCGAGAACGATGTGCATGCCCCGTTTTTTCGCCTCCCGGGCCAGGAGTTCAAATTCTTCCTTCGTCCCGAACATCCGGTCGATCCGCTCGTAGTCCGCCGTGTCGTATTTGTGATTGCTGGTCGCCTCGAAGATGGGGTTGAGATAGAGGGTCTTGACGCCGAGGGATTCCAGATAGTCCAGCTTCTTTCGGATGCCGGCCAGGTCTCCGCCGTAGAAGTCGTTGCTCCAGATACCGTCCCCGTCATAGCCGGGAAGGTCCGACAGATCGGGATTGTCCGGCAGCTGTCCCCACTTTCGGTGTTCGATGGGCGCATCCCCCCGGCTGCCCCGGTCGTCGGCGGCGCGGTTGTTGGAGGGATCGCCGTCGTAAAAGCGGTCCGGGAAAATCTGATAGGTGATTCCCAGCTTGAACCAGTCGGGGGTCCGGAAATCCCGGTCGTAAACCGTCAGCTGAAAGTCGTGCGGATGGCCGTCGGTGGGCTCGCCGATGCCTCCGTCCTGCTCGGGCTGGTCCCCGTAACGGACGATGCGGCTGCCGTCCTGGAGTTCAAAATGGTACCAGAACACCGTGGGCCTGTCCGATGAGACCGTCGTCTCCCAATATTCCAACAGACCGTCCGGGGAGGTGCCGACCGGCGTCATCGGATGGACGGATTGCTTCTTTTTCAAGTCGTCCCACAGAATCAGCTTTACGGACTCCACATCCCCGGCCTTGGTCTGCATCCGGAGACGGACGGATTCCCCGGCCGGAACGGCGCCGAAGGGATGTCGGAAGAGCGGGTCGCGGGTGTCGTGCTTCAGCTCGTTCCAGTGGATATTGTCGTCCAACCCTTCCGCTGCGGCGGTTGGATTTTCCCCGAATGACGGCAGCAGGGTGAAGAGGAGTGCAATCGTTGCCGCGATGGAAATTGCCGATTTTCCTTGGATAAACATTAAAAATACCCCCTTTGAAATGAAATCGGTTGCACAAAACGCGATAAAAAACGACCTCGCTCGGGCGGAATAATTCTGAAAGGTCAAATTTATTTTACTCCAAAAATTCCATCCATGGCAAGGGGGGTAGCCGTTTTCCTCGATGGAAAAGAAGAACATACGCCGAAGGGGGCACCGGTCCCCTTCGGCGAGGTTGTGAAGGGAGTTGCACCGTGTGATAACAAGGGTTTTCGCACAAGAAAATGCGCACGTTTGGAGGAGGGGTGCCGGAACGGCCATTTTATCATGTGATTTTAGATGAACGGGTGCCGCGATCCGTGGACTTCATACAGGTGATGTGTTCGAATCTCAGTAACCGAAACCTACTCCGGCGAAGACAAAGATCGTTGCGATCACCAACAGGAAGATCAACAGCCGACGCAGACCAATGCCGTAACCGCCGTAGCCATAACCGCTCACAAACAACACCTCCTTCGGTTGTGTCATCTTAATCCTATGCAGTGCCGGACGATGGGGTTGGGTGGCTACCCCATGGTCACCAAAAATGGTCAAACGCCTTCAAGGGGGCTGCCGATAGGCGCCGATGGAAAAAGGCAACTTCGTACGGCCGCATGGAGTTGGGTCAATCATCCATCGCAAGCCGCAGGAGGCTACCTCTAACGTTTTATGGGTCGGAGGATCGTTCTATTATTGACAAAGGAAAAAATGATTCCATAGAATTAAATTGGATAAAATTTTTAATCATTCGGAGGGGAACCCATGTTCAGATGTTTTCGGAGGATGGGATCATTGGCCCTGATTGCCTTATTGGCGTTTGCTTCCACAGCGTACGCCGTTCCGTCGGTGCCGGTACATACCCAGGAGTTTACGAAAAAGATCAGTGCGGAGCGCATCTATCAACATATCGCCAAATTGGCCGACAGGGATGATGCGAGGATCGCGGGGTTCGAGGGGGAACACCGTGCGGCCGATTACATTGCCCGGGAATTGGAGAAATACGGATTGAACGTGGAGCGGCAGGTCTTCCCCTTCCTCGCCTTCCAGGACCGCGGTTCTGAAGTGCAGGTCGTCGAGCCGGAGCCGAGAAACCTGGACAGCCAGACCATGACCTATTCTCCGGCCACGCCGGAAGAGGGTTTGAGGGCGGAGCTCGTCTACGCCGGTCTGGGCTCCGAAGAGGAGTTCGCCCAGGTGGATGCGAAGGGGAAAATCGCTTTAATCAAGCGGGGAGAATACACCTTCTATGAAAAAACCCAAAACGCGGCGAAGTCGGGGGCCGTCGGAGCGATCATTTTCAACAACGCGTCCGGGAACATCAACGGAACTCTGGGAGAGCCCACGGATATTCCCGCGGCATCCCTGAGCGATGCGGAGGGGGAATCCCTGAAGGCACTGCTGGAACAAGGGATAAAAGTGACCGTGACCATGAAGGTGGACACGGTGTTGAAAAACAGCTATTCGCAAAACGTGATCGGCACGATCCCCGGCAAAAAGGGAGGTCCTTTCAAGGAGAGGAAGACGATCGTGGTGGGGGCTCACTATGACGGTGTGGATACTCCCGCCGCCAACGACAATGCTTCGGGGACCGGGACGCTCCTGGAATTGGCCCGGGTGCTGTCCAAAAAGCCGATGTACCATGATGTGAAAGTGATCTTCTTCGGTGCGGAAGAGGCGGGATTGGTGGGCTCCACCCATTACGTGGAATCCTTGGATCCCCGGGAGATCGCCGACATCGCCGCCATGATCAACATGGATATGGTGGGCGTCGGCGACACCATGGGGGTCATGACGGCGGAAGAGGGGGCCGTGTCCTTCGTGGCAGATCGGGCGGAGGAATATATCCGGGCTTACGGCCATCCCTACCGGCGAACCGTTTCCGACCGCAGTGACCACGCCCCCTTCGAAGCGGCGGGGATTCCCGTGGTCTTCCTGAATTACGGGCCGGATCCCAACTACCACACCGATGAAGACACGGTGGACAAGCTGTCCAAGAATAATCTGTACAACATGGGCGTTTTGGTCACCACGCTGACCCACGACATCGCCAATGACAAGAACTTGCCTGAACGGGGTGCAGCGTTTTCAGCCGAGGGCCTGAAAGGAGAAAAAAGGTTCCACAATCCCGAATTTGCGAACCGATAAAAAAGCAACTTTCAATTGGTTGAGAAAAAACGAGGCCGGGAGCGGCGCCTGTCGGGGCGCCGCCCCGGCCTCATCGCGTTTTGAATCAGGATACACCCGTCTTTTTCCAGTTTTCTACCGTGCCTGCCAACGTTCTTTCCTTCTCTTCCGTGGATCGGCTCCTCGCCAGCATGGTGCCGGCGATCAGGGCTGTCGCTGCGAAAAAGGCACCTCCAGCCAGCCCGAGGGTGCGCGGGGGAATCCAGTTTAGGCAGTGCGCCTGCTCCCATCAGGGCCGCTCCGAACACACCGTTTTGCAGAGAGGAGAGGAAGCCGTACACCCGTCCCAGACGGTCTGACGGCACTACGCGCATGATGAGGGTCTCGGTGCAAGCGTTGCCGATGCCGGCGGCCGTTGCCACCAGGACGAACAGAAAGACGGCGATCGGGAATGCCGTTGATTGGCTGGCCAGCATCCGGCAAAAGCCTTCTGCAAAAAGGGCGGCGGCGATGGTCGTCCGGATGTTTTTCGACAGCCGCTGAGCCAGTGCTCCACCCAGCATCAAGCCCGTACCCAGCGCCCCATAAAGGATGCCGGTGCCGGTGTTTCCCATGTCGAACACCTGGAAGGCATACACGCTGATCAATACATTCAGGATCCCGTCAGCCAATGGGACCAGGATGGCAAAGGCGAGCAGAATCCGGAGCAGCCGTGATGCGGCAATGAACGCGGCGATCTCGCGCCATGCGCTCTTTCCTTCTTGTGATGATGCGACTGCGCGGGGACGCCCTTCGCCCTCCGGAGGCGGGTAAACGATTTTACCGGTCATCAGGGCGGATGTGAAAAATGCACAGGCATTCAAGACGAAGGCAATATCGGTTCCCCAAGCAGCGGAGATGATCCCTCCCGAGACGGAACCGACGACCAGGACCGAGCCGAGCACCGTTTGATCGAGCGCGTTTGCCACCAGCAGGTGCTTTTCCTTTACGAGGAGCGGCACCGAGGCGTTGCTCGCGGGTGTGTGAAAAGCGTTGCATATTGCGATCGCGAAGGTGACGGCATAGATGATCCAAACATGATCGGGGGACGAGATGGCAACAAGAGACAGTGCCAGCAGTGCCCGCAGCAGGTCCGCCGCAATCATGATCCGTTTGCGCGGGATTTTGTCCGCCATCCAGCCGGCGAGTGATCCGAACAACAAATAGGGCAGGACGCGAAGGGCCAGAGTGAATCCCACTGCCAGCGGGGTACCGGTTATCTGCAGCAGGTGGCCGAGAACGGCCACGTTGAAAAAATATGATCCCACTCCTCCGATGAATCCGGCACCAACGAGCAGACGAAACGGTTTTTCCCTTTTCAGAAGGCGCCAGTATTCGCACATGGAAACGTTCCCCGGTCACGGGATGTCCGCCCACAGCTCCGGCGGATTGAGTTCGTATATTCCGTTCTCGCGGTACATGATGTGGTTTACGATCAGTTCGCGCCGGAGGGTGGCGAAATCGTCGTGGAATTTTTGGATGTGCTCGTTGATTTCCTTCTCGGTGTAGGAAGTGCCGGTTTTGAGTCCCTTGACGATGTGCTGCAGGACGATCAGCCTCTTTTTTCGCTGGGCGGGGATCTGCTTCAGCCGGCCCTCCGGGGTGAAAAAGTTCCGCAGCACCTCCTGTTTTTCCAGCTCCCGCTTTGCTTTTGCCCCTTGATCGGTGTTCTTCATCTTATCCTCCGCCTGTTTTTCAAAGGTTTCATGCGCTTCCTTCAGGACCACGTCCAGTACGGCCCGGGCCTTCCGTCGCAGCACTGTCTCCTGCAGGTAAAAATAGATGGTGTTTTTTTCCCGACGTTCCTTTACCAATCCCGCTTCCCGCAGCTTGGACATGTGGTGGGTGACGGTCGGCGGGCGGATGCCCAGTTTTCCTGCCAAAGCCTGCCCGTGCAGGGGTCCCCGCGCGAGCAGGGCCAGGATTCGGATGCGGGTCGGATCGGCGAGGGCTTTGTGAAAAAGGATCAGGCGCTGGAGTTGCAATCGTTGTCACCTCCCGTGTCCAAAAAATTAGACTATAATCTAATTAGATGTTTTACTAATTAGATTATAGTCTAATTAGTTGAGGATTCAAGACGTAATTTTTTTCATCCAACTGCGGATTCGTGTCCGTTTCTCCGTGAAGGATTGATTGTCGGATTCCATCGCGGCGATGGCCGCTTTTCTTTTTAATGCTTCCGGAGTACCGCCGGGGTGAAAACTCGGTTTTTGGGATGCGGCTGACCCAACCGGCGGCACGACCAGATGGCGGCCACCGAGGCGGCAAGGGCCAGCCCCATGATCAGCAGGGAAAAGGATGCCCCCGTGCGGGATACGGTGAAGGTAAACAGGCTGATGAACGCGACCCGCAGAGCGATGCCGAAGGTCTGAAAAAAGCCGTTGACCCTGCCGATCAGCCGGTTGGGCACCGTCTCCATCATGAAGGTGTTTCGGTTGATCCGGGTGCCGGCATTTCCCCATCCCAACAGCACCTTCATGAGGAGAAAGACGGAAACGGCCGGAACCAGGGCGACGGTGAACATGGCAGCCGTGAAAGCGGCAGTGGTGGTCAGTACGGCGCGGTACAAGCCGATCCGGCGGGACAGGGGGCCCATGGTCAGCCCGGCCAAAACCGCACCGACGGCATAGATGACTTCCGTCAGGGCATAGATGGAGGCATCCTGGTGCAGGGTTTTCGCGATATAGACGGGAAACAGGTAGTTGGTCACCATGACGGTGATGAACGGCATGAACGAAGCGGCGAAAAAAACGAACAGGGTGCGGTTCCGGCGGAGAAAATCCCAACCCTCTTTCAGGTCTTGCCAAAACGTCCTTTTGGCGAAAGTCGCTGCTGCCGGTACCGTTTCCCGGCCCTTTCCGCCGTTCTTTGGAAGCCGGACCCAGCCGATCAGCGCGAAGGCGGCCGAGTAAGTGGCGGCGTCCAGCAGCAGCACCTTCATCAGGCCCCATGTTTCGATCAGCAGGCTGCCCAGGGCGCCGGCCAGCATCGCCGACACCTGACCCTGGACTTCCATCAAACTGTTCAGGGTGCGGTACTGATGGGAGGCGTACAATTCCTGATTGAGGGCGAAGATGGTCGGAAAGTGAAAAGCGTAATACAGCGTTCCCGCAATGTAGATCAATAGCAGCTGCCAGTCGGCGAAGCCGCCGGCCCAGATTCCCCACAGGGCAAAGCCGGCGGTGACCAGCATACCGGTAAAATCATAAGACATATGTAATGCCCTGCGGGAGTGCCGGTCGACGAGAACCCCCGCATAGGGGGAAACCAGGAACAGGATGAGAGTGGACGCGATCGCCGCCCATCCGTACAGGGTTTCTCCCCCCTCCCGGTTCACCAGATGCCAGGGAACCCCGATCATGGTGGTTCCGGAACCGATGTGGGAAAGCAGGTTGGCCGAAAGGATTTTCAGGAAATTGGCGTCTTTGATCAGCTGCTTCATCGTGTCATCACCACCGGTTTGGCAGATTGGCGTTTTCATTATAGTCTATTTTCTAAACTTAGAAAACAATAATATTTAAAAAATAGAGGTAGTGCGTCATTTCCGGTGGAAATTAGCAAAAGTTTCCCTCGCTTGACCCTCCTTGGACCGCTCTGATATGATGTTTGCAGCGGACTGGCTCGTATATGTTCAGGAATATGGCCTGAATGTCTCTACCCGGCCACCGTAAATGGCTGGACTACGAGCATATGGGTCCCCGGACGCCTGATCCCTTCATCATATTTGTGACCATCCAAGGAATCAATCGGCCGGAGTCCCGTATCGCCGTAGGTGTCGCGGTACGGAGACTCCGGCTTGCTTACTTATTTGAAGAAAACATTTGCGGATCGGGTCCTCCAAGTGGCATGCTATGATCTGGATGGATCTGAACTCATACAAAACGGAAGGGATGAAGGATGGATAGTCAAACGGAACGCGTAGTGGTGTTGGACTTCGGGGGACAATACAACCAGCTGATCGCGCGGCGGATACGGGAATTGGGAGTGTACAGCGAGCTGGTCCCTTATCATGTGACGGCGGAGGAACTCGCCCGGATGAAGCCGAAGGGAATCGTCTTCTCCGGCGGCCCCGCCAGCGTTTATGCCGAGGATGCTCCCGCGTGCGATCCCGCCATCTATGAGCTGGGGATTCCCATCCTGGGGATCTGCTACGGGATGCAGCTGATCAGCGCCCGCTTCGGCGCCCGGGTGGACCGTGCGGGCAAGCGGGAATACGGGAAAGCGGAGCTGGAAGTGGTGTCCGACTCCCCGCTGTTTCGAGGCCTGGGCACTTCCCTGACGGTTTGGATGAGTCACAGCGACGCGGTGGTGGAACCTCCTCCGGGCTTTCGTGTCGACGGGAGGACGTCATCCGCGCCCGTGGCGGCCATGAGCGATCCGGAACGCGGGCTGTTTGCGGTCCAGTTTCATCCGGAGGTAAAGCACACGGAACAGGGGGATGAAATCCTCCGTCGGTTCCTGTACGACGTGTGCGGTTGTGCCGGGGGTTGGACCGCCGAATCCTTCATCGAGGATGCGGTGAAGGAGATCCGGGAAAGCGTCGGCGAGAAAAGGGTGCTCTGCGCCCTGTCCGGCGGGGTCGATTCTTCCGTCACCGCCGTGCTGATTCACAGGGCGATCGGCGATCAGCTCACCTGCGTTTTCGTTGACCACGGTCTCCTGAGGAAGGGAGAGGCCGAGAGCGTCATGCGCACGTTCCGGGATCACTTCCACATGAACGTGATCCAGGTGGACGCCCGGGAACGCTTCCTCTCCAAACTGGCCGGCGTGACCGATCCGGAGCAGAAGCGGAAAATCATCGGAAACGAGTTTATCCGCGTCTTCGAAGAAGAGGCCGAAAAGCTGGGGGATCACCACTTTCTCGGACAAGGCACCCTGTATACCGACATCATCGAATCGGGAACGGCGACGGCCCAGACGATCAAGTCCCACCACAATGTGGGCGGACTTCCGGAAGAGATGAAGATGGAGCTGATCGAACCCCTGAAGACCCTGTTCAAGGACGAGGTGCGACGGGTGGGGGAACAGCTTGGCCTCCCCCGGGAGATCGTCTGGAGACAGCCCTTCCCCGGGCCCGGCTTGGGGATCCGGGTGATCGGCGAGGTGACGGAGGAAAAACTGGCCATCGTCCGGGAATCGGACGCCATCCTACGGGAGGAGATCGCCCGGGCCGGCCTGGATCGGGAAATTTGGCAGTACTTCACCGTCCTTCCCGATTTCCGCAGCGTCGGAGTGATGGGGGATGCCCGAACCTACGCCTATACCGTGGGCATTCGGGCCGTTACCTCCGTCGACGGCATGACCGCCGACTGGGCGCGAATTCCCTACGACGTGTTGGAGAGGATCGCCAACCGGATTGTCGGAGAGGTGGAGGGCGTCAACCGCGTCGTGTACGACATCACCTCCAAGCCGCCGGCGACGATCGAGTGGGAGTGATAACCTCGGGCAAAACGGCCGGAAATGAGGGGTGTGCAGCGAGGGGCGGCACCCCCCGGCCTGATCTCGCATTCGGAACGAAAAGGAAAGGAGAAGCGAAAATGTCCAATGGATCGCCCGGGTTGGACCGCTTGTTCCGCCTGGCCGAATCAGGCACCAATTGGCGGAGGGAAGTTTTGGCGGGAACCACCACCTTTTTGACGATGGCGTATATCCTTTTGGTCAATCCCTTTATGCTCGGACAGGAGGCGGGAATGGACTTCGGGGCGGTGTTTGTCGCCACCGCCATCGCGTCGGCGATCGGAACGCTCCTGATGGGCCTTCTGGCCAATTATCCGATCGCCCTTGCTCCCGGTATGGGCTTGAATGCCTACTTTACCTATACCGTGGTTCAGGGCATGGGGATTCCGTGGCAGACGGCGCTGGGGGCGGTGTTCATTTCCGGGGTGATCTTTCTGCTCCTTACCGCCACCCGAATCCGGGAGATGATCATCAACGTCATCCCCTCGGGGCTGAAACACGCCGTCTCGGCGGGGATCGGCCTGTTCATCGCCTTTATCGGCTTGAAAAACGCCCAGATTATCGTCGGTTCCGAGGCCACGTTCGTCGCCCTCAATCCCGACCTGTTCCAGAAGGAAATCCTTCTCACTCTGTTCGGCTTGGTCGTCACCGTGCTGCTGATGATCCGCAAGGTGAGGGGAGCCGTCCTGCTTGGAATGCTGGTGACGGCCGTCGTCGGCATGATCTCCGGGGTTGTGGCGGCGCCGAAGGGCATTTTCTCTGCCCCGCCCAGCCTGGCACCCACCTTTATGAAAATGGATATCGCCGGCGCACTGGATATCGGACTGTTTACGGTGATTTTTGCCTTCTTGTTCGTCGACCTTTTTGACACCGCCGGCACCCTCGTGGGGGTCAGCAGCCAGGCCGGGCTGTTGAAGGACAACAAACTGCCGCGCGCCGGCCGGGCGTTGACGGCCGATTCCCTCGCGACGATTTCCGGGGCGGCGCTGGGTACTTCCACGGTCACTTCGTACATCGAATCGTCGGCGGGGGTTGCCGCCGGAGGAAGGACGGGTCTGACCGCCGTGACGACGGCCGGTTGGTTCCTGGTCGCCCTCTTCTTCTTTCCCCTGGTGGAATCCTTCGCTTCCGTGGCGGCCATCACCTCGCCCGCGCTGATCATCGTCGGTGTGCTGATGGCCGGAAGCCTGCGCGAAATCGATTGGAAGGATTTGTCCGAAGCGGTGCCCGCGTTTTTGACGGTCCTGATGATGCCCTTGTCCTTCAGCATCGCCACCGGGATCGCCATCGGCTTTATCCTGTATCCGATCGGAAAGATCTTCGCCGGAAAGGGGCGTCAGGTGCACCCCATCATGTATGTTCTGGCGGTGCTGTTCATTACGCGCTTTGCCTTCCTGGGGGCCATCTGATCCGATTCCCCGGAATCCGGAATTCCCCGTGAAAAATCGGCGGAGCTTTGAGGCTCCGCCTTTTTTGTTGCGGCGTATGATCCCCCTTTTCTTGTCGCACATTAGTATTAATGGAAGAAACCCGTACGAACGGGAAAAGAGGGATTCGTGTTTTCGCTGTGTGAAGGAGCGGTATGCTCATGCGGAGTCGTGCGTGGATCTCCCTGTTGATGGTGTCGGTCCTGTTGTTTGCCGTTGCTCCGGCGGCGGCATCACCCGCATGCCCGGAACCGGTGGCGGACACCGTTCGGAAACTGGTCAAGGAAAAGGAAGCGGCCGTCAACAGCGGGGATGAAGAGCGGTTTTTGCGGGTGATCCATCCAGATCGCCGGACCTACTGGCGGGAGCAGAAGCGCTGGTTTGAGGATGCCGTCCGTTATATCGATCCCGGTTCCTTCCGGATGGAAGTTGAGTCGATTGCTCCCGAACGCCCGTTTCGGGTACGCGCCCTGATCAAGCAGAGTTATCGCAAGGACGGAAAGACACGCTCCGTGAGGTATCCCCTTCGATTTGAAAAGACGGAGCAGGGTTGGAAAGATTCGGACCTCCCCTTCGAGCGGATGGCGTCGGGGGATGTGGTCGTCTTTTACACGGATCCCCGTTTGAAAAAGCAGGCGGCCGTCGCTTTGGACATCGTCAGCCGCGCCGTCGATGCGTTTTATGAAAAATTCTCATGGGTGCCGGCGGAAGCCGTCGAAGTAAAGTTGTACCACCACCCGGAGCTGTTCCGGCAGTCGGTGAAGCTCTCCCTGCCGGAGTGGGCGGCCGGTTGGAACGAAGCGGGGCAGTCGATCAAATTTGTGGGCGCCATTCAGATGGATGACTGGGAAGAAAGCTTCGCCTCCGGTCTGGTCCATGAGGTGACCCACAAGATGGTGAGCGAACGGACCGGGGATAACGCCGCCTACTGGCTGCAGGAAGGCGCCGCGGAGTATTACCAGACCCGGTTGCTTCCGGGGCTCTACAGCGTATCGGACGAACAACGGATCGACCGCCCCTGGCGCTTCGTGGTATTGGAATCCCTGCAGCTCGAGAAATTGCCCGTCAAGGAGGCTTCCCAATATTACTCCCAAAGCGCCGCCCTGTTCCGGTTTCTAATCGAGCGCTACGGTGAGAAAAAGATCGGGGAGGTGTTTGCCGTCCTCCGGCAGTTCCCCGTGATCGACCGGGACAGCACGGACAAGATTCCCGAATTGAACCGCCGGACCCGTGCGGCGATCAAGAAGGTGTTGGGGAAGACGATGGAACAGCTGGAGCGGGAGTGGATCAAAGAGTACAGGGAAGGCGCGTCACGGGGAGAAGGGATGGCCGACCGGTTTCCGACCGAAAAAATTGGTGATCATTTCCGGGTTGACGACGCGTCGAATCCGTGATAAAGTAGTTCATGTTTCGGCTCCAAAAAAGAGCCCGGAGGGATTCCAGCAAAAACCTCCGAAAAAAAGTGGTTGACAAACGGAACTGACCGTGATAAGATTAAATCCGTCGCCGCGAGAGAGGCGGCGGAAACGAGGAAGAAAGCGTTC
>NZ_PVNE01000021.1 GCF_003001905.1 Planifilum fimeticola | reverse complement strand
TGGTCCGATATGACCGATATTTGCATATCTATAGAGCTTTTTGCCTGATTGCATTCATTATTTGGTGTGTAAACCGAATTTTGAAATAGCTTCTACTCCGATTCTGGGGTTCCCATCTTCATTGTACGCTTTGTTTCGCTGAAAAAAAGGGAAACCCTCCGGACAAAGTGTCCCTGTATTCCCGGCTGTCTCGCAAAGAAAAAGGCCTTCCGCTAGCGGAAGGCAAGGTGATTGACGAAGTACCGGGAGGCAGCGGTTTTTCGCCGAGCGCTCCCTGCTGGATGGAGCCGCGGCGGTAAATCATTTCCGATCCCGGGCTTTGAGGCGTGTCAGCGAACCGCCTTTCGCAAGCGGAAGGCAGGCCGTGGTGGATCGGAAACCAGGTCGAGACTTTCGGCCGCGGCTCCGTTTGTCGCCGGACGGAAAGCCGGCTTCTCGGCAGTCGGTCAGCGCCATTTTCATTGGGATGTGCGAAAAACCTCCTGCTTCCAAATCATTGAACGACCAAGGTGTCGGCGGGTTCCATCACATGACTTCCCCTCGCCGTCACGTGATACATCACCTTGTACTCTCCAGGTTCCCGGAAGGTCTTTTTGACGGAGTACACACCGTCTCCCGTCTTTTCCGCGTCCATCATTTCGTGATCGTCCTTGGGGGCTCCCTTTTTCCAGATTTCAAACTGCACCTCGTCGGCGTCGTTGACCGGTTCCCCCTCATGGGTGACGGTGATTTGAATGGAGACTTCCTCTCCGGCTTTCGCGTCCTCGGGCAGATCCAGCTTCACCTTCGGAGCGGAGGGCGCGTGCTCTTCCGAGTGTTCGGAATGGCCGTCCTGGTGTTCCGGAGCGGAGCCGTTTTGCTGAGGGTTTTCGCTGTCCGGAGAGGTCCCGCAGGCGGCCGCCGCGAAGGCGAGGACGGCGATCATCAACAAGGCCGGCATTCGAATCCGTTGCACGGATATCAGTCCTTTCCCTCTGTGATATCGCATCCGACAAAACAGCGATCGATGTTGAATGCCAGTATGTCCCGGAATGAACGGACAAATCCATCGCGCATCCAGTCAATCTCATTATATCCGCCCTCTTTCGCCGCAAGGATGAACTTTGTGTGAATGTTTGTCTTCCGCGCTAAACGCGGAAAAGCCCTCCCATTCGGAGGGCTTTAATGATCCTTCGGCTTTGGTCCGGTGCGACCGCCGTATTCTACGCACCGGTTTTGGAAAACTGTTCCCGGAGCTTCCGCTTCAGGATCTTGCCGGAGGCGTTGCGGGGCAGGTCATCGACGAAGTGCACCTTTTTCGGCACCTTGAAGGGGGCCAGGCGCTCCTTGGACCACCGGATGATCTCCTCCTCGCTCGCCCGGGCGTCATCCTTGAGCACGACGATGGCGGTCACCGCTTCGATCCATTTGGGATCGGGCGTGGCGACGACGGCCACCTCCTTGACCGCGGGGTGCGAGTAGATGGCGTCCTCCACCTCCCGCGAGGCGACCAGCACTCCGCCGGTGTTGATCACATCCTTCTTGCGGTCCACGATGGTGATGTACCCCTCTTCATCGATCCGGGCCAAGTCTCCCGAGTGGAACCAGCCTCCCGCAAAGGCTTCCGCCGTCTCCTCCGGCTTGTCCCAGTAGCCGGTGCACAACTGCGGGGAGCGGTAAACCACCTCGCCGATTTCTCCGGGTGCGACGTCTTCCATGTTGTCGTCGACCACGCGCATCTCCACGAAGAGGACCGGTTTTCCCGCCGAATCGGGGCGAGCTTCGTGCTCCTCCGGGCGAAGGACCGTGGCGAGAGGTGCGATCTCCGATTGGCCGAAGCAGTTGTAGACGCTCAGCTGCGGCAGGGCCTGCTTCAGTTTTTTCAAGACGGGTACGGGCATGATGGAGGCGCCGTAATATCCCTTCGTCAGGCTGGTCAGATCCAGCCGGTCGAAATCGGGATGGTTGAGGAGGCCGATCCAGAACGTCGGGGGAGCGAAAAAGCTGTCGATTCTCTCCTCCGCGATGATCCGGAGCACCTCCCCGGCATTGGGAACCTCCAACAGGCGGTTGGTCGCCCCCAGCATCAGGTAGGGCATCAGAAACACGTGCATCTGCGCCGAATGGTAGAGGGGAAGGGCGTGGAGCGGGCGGTCGGCCGGCGAAAAATCCAGGGCGGTGATGCAGCTGATGTATTCGTGCACCAGGGCCCGGTGGGTCATCATCGCTCCCTTTGGGGCGGACGTGGTGCCGGAGGTGTAGAGCAGCTGGACCAAATCCGTGTCCCGCACCTCCACCTCCGGAGGACGGGCATCTCCTTCTTCGGCCCGAAGCAACACGTCGAATTCCCGGCCGTTCCGGAGCGTGCCGAAGATTTCGACGTCGATGTCGCCCTTCACCGCATCCACCTTGTCCGCCAGGTCCGGGTCGTGGAAGAGGGCCCGGCTGCCCGACTGGGTCAGGATGTAGGTGAGCTCTTCCCCGGCCAGGGTGAAATTGACCGGAACGTGCACCAGCCCCGCCTTGGCGGTGGCCAACCACAGCAGCACATAGGCGTCGGAGTTCCGGCCGAAGGCTGCGACCCGCTCCCCTTTCTTCAGCCCTGCGTCGATCAGATGGCGGGCCAACCGGTTGCTGGCTTCATCCAGGCGGCGGTATGTCCACTGGCGGTCCCCGAAGATGAGGGCGACCTTGTCGGGGTGGCGGCGAGCGGCGCGGCGGATCAGATCGGCCACGGCGTTCCGATGGATGATTTCCACGCTTCTTTCACTCCATTCGTGAGGTGGTTGACGGTTTCTCCCGCATTCTGAAAAGAGGGAATGATAAAAAGGGCTAAGGGACATTTCGACCCGCCCGGCGAAAATTCCTTTGGAAATATATGAATTTTCATTGCAAAGAAAAATTCTGAGGCGGCCCGGTGGATGTCCCCAGTTCTTTTTCATTTTTTCCGCACATAAGATGGTTTCGGGGTGATAGGGAATGGCCGTGGTGCGGACAAACAGCGAGGAGATCAAACTGTTGGCCCGGCTGATGCGGGCCGAGGCCGAAGGGGACGGCCAGCTGGGCATGTTGATGGTGGGCAACGTCGGAGTGAACCGGGTGATCGCCGATTGTCTCGACTTCAAGCCGATTCGCACGATCCAACAGATGGTGTTCCAGTCGCCGGGAGGGTTTGAGGCGGTGCAAAAGTCATACTTTTATCAGCGGGCTCGAGAGCAGGATATCCGTTTGGCGCAGAGAGCGGTGAACGGGGAGCGTCACCATCCCGCCTCCAACGCCCTGTGGTTTTTCCGGCCGGCGGGGGCGTGTCCGCCCACCTGGTTCAACCAGACCCACAGCGGGCGGTATAAGAGCCATTGTTTTTACATTCCCGATTATGCCGCCTGTCCGAGAGTCTACTCGTTAGGAGGGTGAGTGATGTACTGGTCCTATCCCTACTACGGACCTGCCGGGATTTACGGCACAACAAGTGCGGGAATCTCCCAACGCGAGACGGAACGGAGGTTCAGCGAAGAGTTTCTGCAGGCCAACGTGGGCAAGGTGGTCACCGTTTACCTCACCTTTGAGAACAACCCTCGGTGGCCTGCGAAGTCGGTGACCGGAACCCTGAGGAATGTGGGCAGGGACTATTTCGTGATCCGGGACCGTCAGACCGGCAAGGACAACATGTTTTTGAACATCAATGTGGACTATTTCGTCTTCGAAACCCAGCCCGCCACTCTTCTGGGGGAAGAGCGGTGATGGCAAATCGGTCTCACTGAAAGGCCTTTCCTCGGGTTTGGGAGAGGTCTTTTTTTGTGTCCGTGCTTCCCGATTTTACCGGATCCGCCCCTCTTGTGCCCCGTTCCTCCAGGCGGAGGACGATCCACAGGATCAACGCCCCGATTCCCGTCAAGAGCCCGAAAAACAGGTAAGTGGTGAAGATGTCGAAGGTTTCGAGGATCCATCCCCCCATCAGGGTGCAAAACCAGTTGCCCAGGCCGATGCCCGCCGCCGTGTAGAGGGAGACGGCGGTGGTTTTTGCCTCTTCCGGCGCCAAACTTCGCACATACATCAGGGCGGCCGGGATGAACAGCCCCGTGGACAATCCCTGAACCACGCTGGTGAGGTAGAGCCACAGGATGCCCGGTTCAAAGAAGTAGAACACCCATCGGAGGGCCGATATCCCCGCGGCGAACAGGGTGACCGTAAGGGCTCCTCGTCTGCGGATCCACGCTCCCGCCATTTTCATAAAGGGAACTTCGCTGCCCGCAGCCAGCAGGAATCCCAGCCCGACCCCCGCCACCGTCGCTCCGGAAGACTGGAAGAGGAGGCCCATGTAGGTGTTGTTGGCGAAAATCGGACCGAACACCATGAAGGTCGCCAAAAGAAACAGGACAAAACGGGGCATCCGGATCAAACGGTTGAGCCCGGACCGCAGATCCACCTGCAAGGAGACCCGATCTCCGGGCATCTGTCGCGCCGAGGCAGCCCCCAGCCACAGGGTGAGGGCGAAGCCGTAAAAGATGACCGAGAGGCTGAACCGCTCGGCGAGCCACCCCATGGCGAAGCCGGCGACGGCGAATCCGACCGCTCCCCACAGCCGGAAACTGCCGTAGTCGAGGCGGTGTTGCATCGCGTAATTGACGGTGAGGGTGTCCGATATGGGAATGATGGCGCCTTGGAAGAGGGCGAGGGTGGCGGCGACGGCCAGCAGGGGAATGTATTCGTCGATGAACAGGAAGCCCAGGCCGATCCCTCCCGTGGCCAAAAGGGCAGTGACCAGCACCGTGCGGGCACGGCCGGTCCAGTCGCAGATCATCCCCCATATCGGCTGAGTGATCACCATGACGATGGGGCCGATCGACACCAATGTACCGATCTGACTCCCGCTCAGGCGGATCTCTTCCTTCAAATAAATGCTCAAGAGGGGGGAAAGCCCTCCGAGGGCCCAAAAGATCAGAAAATAAAACAGACGGAAGTTGGCTTGGATGGTCCGATCACTTGCGGACATGGTTTCTCCTCCACTCCGGCTTTATCTTTTGCACCCTGTCGCCCGGAGCCTCTGGGCACGGAATGAAAGGGGGGGATGCTGCGGGCGTCGCTTTCAACCGCTGTTCAGTACGGGCGGTGCAATCGTCCCTTCCTTGAACGGGCGAAAGCATAAAATCCGGAAGTCCGGCCTGTCGGGCCGGACTTCGCTTTGGGCCTTTACTCCAAGACATAGGCCAAGGCCTCCAGAGCCTGCTCGGGAGTTTCCACCACCACCTGAGCCCGCTGGGCCAATTCTTTCAGGGGATGGTGCAGGGTTTCCGGACGGACGAGGATCAAGGGTTTTCCCGACTGGATGGCGAGGGCCGCATCCATCGCCGTGTTCCACTGCCGGTACTTTTCGCCGAAGAGGGCGATGATCACGTCCGCCTTCTGCATCCAGATCCGGGTGCGCAGGTTGTTGAACTCCGAGGCCGCCTGGTCGCGGTATACGGCGTTCGGCTGCTCTCCCTTGATGATTTCTCCGATCGCATCGGAGCGGTCGTGATTTTCCTGGGGACCGACGAAGATGAGGGGAAGTCCCCGCTCTCGGGCCGTCCGGCGCAGGCGGTCCCGCCAGTCGTCGTGAATCTGGCCCGCCAGGTAGACGATCAGTTCCACGGCCATTCCTCCTTCCCTTTGCGGGGTTGATTATTCCGGCTTATACCACTCATTTTACATAAAACGAGAGGGTGATGCGGCATTAACGGGAAGTGCCGCCCCTCCGGTTCTTTTCCCACAGGATGCGCAGCCCGTCCAGGGTGAGCCGTGGATGGACATGATGGATGGACCCGGCGTGGGGTGCGATCAGAGGGGCGAACCCTCCCGTCGCCACCATCCGGAAAGGGTGGGGGTACTCCCGGCGGATGTGCCGGACGAGTCCGTCAACCTGACCCGCCGCTCCGTAGATGGCCCCCGCCTGCAGTCCCGCGACGGTGCTTCTTCCGATGATGCCATCCGGGCGTTCGATGGTGAAGCGAGGCAAGGCGGTACGGCGGATGAGGGCCTCCGCTGCCGTTTGGATGCCGGGAAAAATCACTCCCCCCACGAATCGCCCCTCTTCGTCGACCACGTCGAGGGTTGTCGCGGTTCCCAAATCGACGACAATCAGAGGGAAGCCGTACAGGTTGATCCCGGCCACCACATTGACGATCCGGTCGGATCCCAAATTCACGGGACGATAGGGGAAGGAGACCCCCGTTTCGATATCGGTGCCGGCTACAAGCGGATCGCAATCCAAGGATCTCCGGCACAGGTCGATCAATAGCGGAGTCACTGCCGGGACCACGGAGCTGATCACCGCTCCGTCCAATTGGTTGTGGAGCGGATGATGCTCGAGGAGCCGGCGGAGGGCCGCCTCCAGTTCGGGGTACGTCCTGGCGGTGGGGGTGCGCCAGTGGAATCTCAGTGTGGGACCTTCGTAAATTCCCCATTTGATGTGGGTGTTTCCCGCATCGATGACCAACAGCGTATCCATGGGATCACTCCCCGAATCCCGGGAACCCGTCTCTTCCGGTAGCTTTCGTCGCCGGCCTCGCCGAATCCTTCAGCCCGTACATAGAGGATCCTCCGCCGGGACAAAATATTCCCGACAGATATTGGGAGGTGGAACCATGAGCCTCGTGCCTTACGATCCCTTTCGCCACATGGAGAACTGGCGTCAGGAGGTGGAGCGCTGGCTGAGTGAACAGCCCTTTACGGGTGGACTTCCCGCTTTGCGCACGCCCCGGATGGATGTGTACGAAACGGAGGATGAGGTGATCGTCTCCGCCGAACTGCCGGGGCTGGAGAAGAAGGATGACGTGCAGATCGACGTGGATGAGGACCGGTTGACCATCAGCGGCAGCGTGCAGCGGACCCAGGAAGTGCAGGAGGAGCGGATGCACCGGCGGGAGCGCTACACCGGCCAGTTTCGGCGGACGGTCACCCTGCCGTCTCGGGTGAAGTCGGACCAGGCGAGGGCGACGTACCGCAACGGAATCCTGGAGGTGCGCATCCCCAAGGATGTGACTCCCAACCGACGGAGAGTGGACGTCGAATTCCATTGAAAAGGCATCGGGCGTATCAAGCGGAATCCCGCGTACCGCCCGCACGAACAGGGAAAGTCAATACTGCCCATCCCGGGGGGAAGGGGTTTTCTCCCACACCCGAAGGGGCTTCGGGCCGGATCGCGTGCTGCACGAATTTCTGCGGGTCCGGTCCCTCCGCCTCCCCGGAAGAGGAGGTTTCATTCAACCCACTCGTTCACCAGGTCCCGGTGTTTTTCCAACCATTGTCGGACGGCCTGTTCGGGGTTGTCCGTATCCTCCATGTTTTTCATCAGCTCGCCGAGGGTGTTATCGTCCATTTCCCACCGATTCATCCACTTGATCACTTCCGGATGTTCCTGTTTAAATCCTTTCCGGGTCACGTAGTAGATCGTGTCGGGTTCGCCATACACCTTCTCGGGATCCTTCAGGTATTTCAGTTTGTACTTGTTGAACACCCAGTGGGGGTTCCACAGGGTGACCACTACCGGTTCCTTTTTCTTGTAGGCCTTATCCAATTCACTCAGCATGACCGGCTCGGAACTCTCGATCAGCTCATAGTCCAGCGAATAGGTTTGGATCGCCTTCTCCGTCAGCATCATCAGGCTGGCACCTGAGTCGATTCCGACGATGGCCGGCTGGTCCCCCCGTCGGAACAGTTCCTTGTGCTTGTTCAGGTCGGAGATTGTCTCCACTTCCTCCACATATTCCGGCACCACCAACCCGAGGGCCGTTCCTTCATACCAGGGTTGATGGAGTTCCACCTGGTCTTTGTATTTCTCGTAATAGGCCTTGTCGGTATGGGGCAACCACACTTCGACCGCCATGTCGGCGCTTCCCCCGGCCAAGCCGGCCCACAGGGGAGCTTTCTCCGTCTGCACCAGTTCCACGCGATACCCTTTTTCCTCCAGGATCTGTTTCCAAAGATGGGAGACCGCGATGTTCTCCACATAGTTGTTGTGGGCGATTTTGATCTGCCCTTTTTCTTCCGCCTGCTCGCCTTCAATTCCGCCCCACATATCGAACCCCAATACGAGGGCGGCGATGACCACGAAGATGACATATTGTTTTGCTTCACTCATGAAGGTTTGAGAACACCCCTTTATTTTGAATATTCGGAAATAAACGCGCGTTCCTGAATTCCTTTCCCATCCCGGTCGTGCAATGGCATCGGATCCGCTGGTGGCCGTGGAGCTTTCAGAAGGCGGAGATCCCGATGAACGGCCTGAGAACCCACCCCCAAATTGTATCATTTGCTGGCGTTTCTCTTCAAAACCGGGATTCCGCCCTTATCCGGTGGATGATCAAGGAGCGTTGAACCGTCCGGACAAGACGCCCGATTTTCCCGGGTAAAGCGGATATTCCCGGCTGATGGGGCGGAGAGGGCATCCGAAGGTGGTAGGGGATGCTTAAGTGGATACGGCGAAGAGAGACCCGGAGAATGGGAACTTTTGAATCAAGCAGGACCGTCGATCTGTTTGGGTGAAGGTCCGCGGGAGAGGGCGTTCGGGAGCTCACCGCACAGGGATTCTCCTTGGAGGAGGAAAGGGGCCGCTCATTTCCCTCTCCCCCCGGAAGTTCCGTATATGCGTAGCGCGGAGATCATTCATCGGACAGATCCCGCAAAAACCGGGCAAATTGTTTCCGGATCACCCATGATTTTCCGTATTTTGTGTCCACCAGTGCCATCCGCGTCTCTTCCCCGGAGAAATCATGGCACAAATACCGGTTTCCGTAGCACTTGGCAAAGGGAATGTAAGGCGTCTCCCGGAACAGCTTGTCACGGAGCGTACGGATGTCCTTTTCCGGGTCATCGGAATCAATCTCCAGAAAGTGCTCCGCGCACTCTTGGCCGTTTTCATACACAAACCACACGTAGTTTAAGCTTCTCAGCAAATCGTCCAGCACCGCCTTTTTCCAGGCGAGCGGAAACCGGACGTTCCACATCCGCTCCAGGTTGGTGAGCACTTCAAAACGTGTTCTCTTGGCGTCTTCATCATCCGCCGGGGTTTTGAGCCACTGCCATGTCCACGGCTGAAGACCGGCCAGAAATTCCTCGAGCGAGCCGGCCAGAATTTCCGCGTCCTCCCGATCCAGAATCAGATATCCCCATGGATACCAAGAAACGGCGGGAATTTCCCGATTCATTCGGTAATCCAGACAAAGAAGCCCTCCGTCGCATGTGGCAAACGGGAACACATTGTCGGGAAGCCGGTGCTTCCATCGCCGAAACGTTTCCATGGCATTCAAAGAACCCGAATCATCGGGCCGAAACAAGGATCCGAATCGTTTCATCCGCTGACCGGAAACTTCAAAGGCCTCGGGGACGGGACCGCCCCCACCCATCCGCAGCATGAGGTCTCTCAGCAAATCCGGAAGCCGGACGCCCCACTTTTCCTCCAAGTCCTCCACCTGTTCCAAAGAAACGGGCGGATGGATGCTTTCCCAACAGATCTCCTTTTCACCGAGCAACCTGTCCGTCACGGACTTGACGGAACCGGCCGGAAAGGTGATCATCCGCTCTTTCACCTGCAGGTCTTTCCATTCCCGAATCCGATCCAGGGCTTCCCGGATCGATTCCCCGATTTCCTCCAGACTACCGCTGCAGCGGGAAAACAAAGGCTCGCGGTACTCCCCCCTCACGGAAACACGCAAGTTGGTTGTCTGAGGATAAACAAGCGGGCTGACTTCCAGCACCAGCCGGCCTCCCTCATATTCCACTTTGAGCCGGGTTTCTTTCACCTGCTCCGGCTGATCCTCCAGGGGAAGTGCCGGATCGATGCGGAAACTTCGATCCAGTACCCGTTCGTTTCCGAAATGGAAGGCATCAAACCAATCCCTTCGGGACGGGCCGAAATCGAGATACCGGAAGAACCGTCCCGGATGCTCGATCACCTCTTGTATCGTTCTTTCCTTGACATCCACCAGGACCATTCGCTGTTGCACGCCCGAGAGGTCCAGACACAAGTATCTGTGATCCGGGCATTCGGCCACCGGACACATGGAGGTTCCGGCAAACCAGGTTCGATATACGCTCAGCATGCTGTCCGGCAGATCTTCCGGCACGACCGGCAGAAGCCGGTTGAATGCTTCCATTCCGCCCTCATGGATGAAATAACGGAACAAGGCTCCCGCGCCGTGGTGGTGCAACACGGTTTTTTTGAGCATCAAGGGAAGAGAACATTCCGCCTCCGATTCCAGCCGCCGAAGCGCTGCCAGGATCTCTTCCATCCCGTACCGCTTCTCTTCCGGGGAATCCTCCCAAACCGGAATTCCTTCCCGCTCCGAGTCGAGCGACGCCAGGAATTCCTCAACCCCGTCGGCGATGGAAATCGTCTCCGATTCCTCGGGATCAAACATCACGATGCGAGGCTCCGTTCCTTTCCTGTAATCCAGACACAAAAAATCATCCCAATACAATCTGGCCACAGGAAAAACCCGCTCCCGCAACCGGCCTTTCAGTTTCTTGTAAATCCGCAGCACATAATCCGGGGCCTCCGGATGAAAGGACAACAGCTTCTCAACTTTCCCTCTCTCTCTCATCCATCGGAAAAGCCGAAGGAATCGGTCCCCCTCCGTCACAATGTTGAATGACCTCCTTCAGCCGGTCCGGAAGCCGCACACCCCATTCCGTTTCCACCTTCTCCACCATTTCGGAAGTGGCGTTTCGCGGCTGAAAAGCTTCCCACGCAATCTCGATGTTCCCCAGCAGCCGGTCCGCCTTGGAAGCGGATGAATCAGGGGCGGGAAATACTTGAGAATAGACACGGATCTCTTCCGGACGTTCCATCCATCCGTGAATCAGCCGCACCGCTTCATCGATTTTCCGTCTCAGCTCCTCAAACGTGGCCACAAACCACATGCGGAGCGGTTCCCGGTACCGGCCGAGAATCATGACGCGCAGCCGGTAATCTCCCTCGTATTGGGGAACATGTCCCACGTCCAGCACATATTTTCCATGCTGATATTGGACGATCAGCATGTCTTCGCTCAGCCTGAGCTCCTGATCCGCAAAGGAAAGATCCGGATCGAGAAACAAACTGCCCAGGACCACCTTCCCTTGCCCGAAGTCGAAATGATGAAGCAAGCGGTTCACTCCTTCAATCTGATTGACGACAGACCGGTCCACGCGGGTGCCCAATCCTGTCTGCCTTTTTGAAATCACTCGCCGTCCGCGGAATCAAAAGAAGGGCAATTTACACCCGATATTGGCTGATGCGGCTCTTTTCGGGGTGGGATGGGTCGGAAGACAGGACCCACAGATGGCGGTCTCCGGTCATTTTGACTTTCAGAAAATATTCCGACGGCTCCGGCTCCAGAACAAACCGGGTCGCGTGATTTCGCACGCCGACAATCCGGGTTTCACTCGCGAAGATCAAACCGCCGTCATGGTAAACCGCGCTGTGCCAATTTCCTTCCGGCTTCCCGACCTCCGTGATCAGACGGCCCGTCAGGTCAAAAACCCTGATGTTCTCACCGGAGGGCGTTTCCAGCACCAGCATTCCGTCTTCGAAGTGGATCAACCGGTGCTGACGGATCAGGGACGCGGTATTTCCGAACATCCCGGCTTTTTCGGTGCAAAACCGGACGTGGCCTTCGGAAAGATCCACTCGATATGGGTTTCCGGAATAATCCAGCAACAACAGTTCCTTTTCCTGCCATCTGTGAACCGGTGAGAAGACCGTTTGCCGCATTGCTCCTTCCAGCGGAATGACGGCGGACTTCATTTCCGCGAGATCCACCGGGACCAGACAGCCGTTCTCGGCGCAATAAAGCACCATCCGCTTTTTATCCCCGTCGGAATAGGCATGGTAGATCATCACGCCATCAAAAAGGTTCAGCTCATCGACGGGTTCCAGCTGTAGGTTCAGAATCTTGATCCCGGAGTAGTGATGGTTCACGACAATCCGGTCCCCGCACACTTCCATGAAATACATGTCGTTGTTCCATTCTTCAAAACGGCTGACCAAGCGGTGCACAGCATCCTCCGTCCTTTCCTTCGATTTTTTCTTGATTCCCTGCGTTTCCTGCAATCTCCTCTTTGCATGCGGGTTTTTCTTTTGATTTTGCTGACAACATCCGCACCCTGTCGTCGCGACGCGTACGGGTCTTTTTCTTGTCCTGACGGGTTTCATGAGCGCCGGTTCATCCATCGTTCACCGCGCGTTGGACCACTTCGTTCCTGTATTCGCCCGCCTCCGCGGGTTGTTTCTGGAAACCGTCCAGGGTTTAGGGGATGGTTTTTGCGATTTTTCTGTTGACATGTTCAGGGACTCAAGATATCCTGTGAATAAAACATAGTTAATAAACCTACTTTATTGGGTTTAATAGATGATTAAGTAGGTCAGTTTTAATATATTCCAATCGATACCTCATCCAGAGAGGCGGAGGGACCGGCCCGATGAAGCCTCGGCAACCCGTCCCGCCTTCCGTTTCGAGGGCGGGACACGGTGCCAATTCCGGTGGGGCACCATGGTCCCTGAAGATGAGGAGGGAAAACCATTCCTTTTCCTCTTCTCAGGGAGAGGGATTTTTTATTTAAAAAAGGGGGAGTGAGCCATGGCCGAGCGACGGAAGTGGAAATGGGAGGAGAATGCGGCGGAACTGAATGAGGTGGAACGGCTGAAGCTGAAAAAGGACGGTCTGGATGTCATTCAGGACATTTACCGATGGGCGAAGTCGGGATACGAATCGATTCCCGAGGAGGATTTCACCCGTCTGAAATGGGCGGGCATCTATCAGCAGCGCCCCAAGGACGGCCATTTCATGATGCGGGTCCGCATCCCGTCCGGCGTGTTGGATACCCGGCAGGTGCGTGTGCTGGCGGAGCTGGCCCGGGAGTACGGCCGGGGGCTGATCGACGTCACGACCCGCCAGTCGGTTCAGTACCACTGGTTGCGCATCGAGCAGATTCCGGACATTTTCCGCCGTCTGGAGGAAGTGGGACTCCATCCTTACGAGGCCTGCGGGGACTGCCCCCGAAACATCGTGGGCAATCCCCTGGCCGGGATCGATCCCCATGAGCTGATCGACACCCGTCCCATCGTCGAGGAATTGGAGCGCACCTTTCTTCTCAACCGGGAGTTTTCCAATTTGCCCCGGAAATACAAAATTTCCGTCTCGTCCAATGTCTACAACGCGGCGAACGCCCAGATCCACGATCTCGCCTTCACGCCGGCGGTCAAGGAGATCGGCGGGAAGGAGGCGGTCGGTTTCCACGTATGGGTGGGCGGCGGCCTCTCCTCCCGTCCGCACATGGCGAAGCAACTGGACCTGTTTGTCCTTCCGGAACAGGTGGTGGAGGTGGCCGTGGGCGTGACCCGGGTGTTCCGGGATTACGGTTATCGAAAAAAGCGGCACCGGGCCCGGCTCAAATTCCTCGTGGCGGACTGGGGTGCGGAAAAATTCCTGGAGGTGCTCGAGACGTACATCGGTCCGTATCCGTCCCGGGGGAAGGACCGGCTGGTCGGCTGGAATGCGGGATATTTCACCGGAGTCCATCCCCAGAAACAGAAAGGTTACTTCTACGTGGGACTCAATGTGCCGATGGGCCGGACGTCCGCGGAGGAGTTTTTCCAACTGGCCGATCTGGTGGATGAATACGGTTCCGGTTCGGTGCGGACCGTCAACACCCAGAACCTGATCATCCCCGACGTGCCGGAGGAGAGGCTGGATGATCTGCTGGCGGAATCCCTTCTCCAGCGGCTTACGCCCTATCCCAAGCCCTTTGTCGGCCATGCGGTTTCCTGCACGGGAATCCAGTTCTGCAATCTGGCCCTGACGGAAACAAAGGGGCTGATGCGCCGGGTGGTTGAATATCTGGACGAACAGGTGGAGCTGGATACGCCGATCCGCTTGCACATCAACGGGTGCCCCAATTCCTGCGGACAGCAGCAGATTGCCGACATCGGCCTCATGGGAGGAAAGATGAAGACGGTCGACGGGATGATTGAGGCGTACACCGTTTCCGTCGGCGGCCATCTGGGGGAAGGGGCGACCTTCAACACCCCTCTTAAGGGAAGGGTGCCGGCGGACCGGGTGGCACCGGTGTTGAAGGAGCTGATTCTCTTTTACAAGGAGCACCGCGAGCCGGAAGAGCCCTTTTGGCGCTTTGTGAGGCGGGTGGGAATCGACGCCCTCCAGAGGCGCTTTGATGAAATCCTGTCCCGGGCATCGGCGTCTTGAAGGGGTGGCGCCGATGAACCGGGAAGCGCTTTTTCTCTATAAAGTGTCCGCGGAAATTCAGGGAAAAGGAACCGTTCATGTCATCCTCCTCGCCGCCAGCGATGAAGGGGCCTTTGCGGCGGCGGAGAAGGAGCTGGACCGTCACTTAATCGCCGCGCCGCCGGTGGTTGAAATGGTCATCGTGGAGAAGCGGTCCGCCGGAAAAGGAAGGGGGTTTGTGGTGGAAGCCTCCGATTGGTGATCGAGAGAACCAAAGGGGAGGGATACGAATATGGAATGAATGGGAGGGATCAAAGAATGAGCGAATCAGACGGACAAATCAAGGCGGGCCGGGAAGAGATTCAAAGGGCGGCGAAGGATTTGAGGGATGCCCATCCCTCGGAGATCATCGCCTGGGGAGTCAAAAAATTCGGTTCCCGGAAGATCGCCCTGGCGTGCAGTTTCGGGGCGGAGGATGTGGCGCTCGTGGATATGCTGCAGAGAATCGATCCGGAGGTGGATATTTTCTACCTGGATACGGACCTCCATTTTCCGGAGACGTATCAGACCCGGGACCGGCTGACCCGGCGGTACGGAAAGAAGTTTATCCGCGTTTCGCCGGATTTGACGCTGGAGCAGCAGGCGAAAAAGTGGGGGGATCGGCTGTGGGAGCGGGATCCCAACCTCTGCTGCCGGCTGCGCAAAGTGGAACCCCTCAAAAAGGTGTTGTCCGGCTACTCCGCCTGGATCACCGGCATCCGCCGGGAACAATCCCCTACCCGTGCCGGTGCGGAAGTGGTGGAGTGGGATGAATCCTTCGGCCTGGTCAAATTGAATCCCCTGGCCCATTGGACCCATGATCAGGTATGGTCCTATATTCGGGAGCGGAATGTTCCCTACAATCCTCTTCATGATCGCCAGTATCCCAGCATCGGGTGCGAGCCTTGCACCATTCCGGTCAAACCCGGCCAGGATTTTCGGGCAGGCCGCTGGGCCGGTTTCGATAAAACCGAGTGCGGATTGCACCCGAACCGGAAAGGAGATTCGCAATGATGGAAACCATCTCCCCTCACGGCGGCACATTGATCAACCGGATGGCCGCCGAAGAGGAGAGGGAGGATTGGCTGAAACGGGCGAAGGAACTCCCCGGCTGGAAGGTTTCACCGGTCACCCTTTCCGATTTGGAATGTATCGCCACCGGGGTTTTTTCTCCCCTCAACGGATTTTTGAAGGAGGAGGATTATCTCTCGGTCCGGGACCGGATGCGCCTGGCGGACGGAACGGTCTGGCCGCTTCCGATCACCCTTCCGGTTCCGGAAGACCGCGCTTCGGAGATCCGGGAGGGAAAACCGGTGGCGCTCCGGGGGGAGGACGGAAGGATCTATGCGGTCCTGGAGGTGGAGAGCCTTTACCGGATCGACCCGAGGAAAGAGGCGCGGGAGGTGTTCCGCACCGAAGATGAGAATCATCCCGGCGTGAATCGCCTGTACCGCTCTTCCCCCCTCCGGGCCGGGGGGCCGATTCGCGTGCTGAACCGGCCGGATCACGGCGTCTTCAGCCGATTCATCCTGGATCCGGCGGACACCCGGCGGCGGTTTCGGGAACGGGGCTGGCGCCGGATCGTCGGTTTTCAGACCCGGAACCCGATCCATCGGGCTCACGAATACATCCAAAAGGCGGCCTTGGAGACGGTGGACGGACTTTTCCTCAATCCCTTGATCGGTGAGACCAAGTCGGACGACATCCCTGCGGACCTTCGGATGAAAAGCTACCAGGTGATTCTGGATCACTACTACCAGCGCGATCGCGTGTTGTTTGCCGCCTTTCCGGCGGCGATGCGCTATGCGGGGCCCCGGGAGGCCGTGTTCCACGCTCTGGCCCGCAAAAATTACGGTTGCACCCATTTTATCGTCGGGCGCGATCATGCCGGCGTGGGGGACTATTACGGCACCTACGACGCCCAACGGATCTTCGACGAATTCCGATCGGAGGAGCTGGGGATCATCCCCCTCTTCTTCGAGCACAGCTTCTATTGCCAGCGCTGCGACGGGATGGCCTCTTACAAGACCTGCCCCCACGGCGAGGAGCACCACGTCATTCTGTCCGGCACCAAGGTGCGGGCCATGTTGAAGGAGGGAATCATGCCGCCGCCGGAGTTTTCCCGGCCGGAGGTGGTTCGGGTCTTGATCGAGGGACTCAAGGGGTCTCGATGATCAATAGGGTTGTAGAGGCGAGAGAATCCATAAAATCGCCGATCTTTTGTCGGCAATGCCGGAGGATTCCCCTCCGGCCTTTTTGTGTCGATTTTCTGCAACCGGACAGGGGCGAAAGGGGGGTGTTATAATTGAATTGTGCAAACCTTTTCTCTTCATAACGAAAAGGAATCACCATGCGGGAAATCGGGGGAAATGTATGCGCGTGGGCATCTTCGCAACCTGTCTTGTCGATGTGTTTTTTCCGGAAGTGGGCATCAGCATGGTGCGGGTGCTGCGCAGGCTCGGCTTCGACGTGGATGTTCCCGAGGGGGCAACCTGCTGCGGACAGCCCGCCTTCAATACCGGGTATTGGGAGGAAGCGAGGCGGGCGGCCAAGGGATTGATTCGCGCCCTGGAACCTTATGACGCCGTCGTGGCTCCCTCGGGTTCCTGCACGGCGATGGTCCGCCATATGTACCCGCGGCTGCTGGAGGAGGAACCGGAATGGTCGGAGCGGGCCAAGGGGCTTGCGTCCAAGTGCTATGAGTTTTCCGAGTTTCTGGTGCATCAGCATGGGTTGGTCGACTTGGGCGCCCGTCTGGAGGGGGTCGCCACCTATCACCACTCCTGCCACATGCGCAGAGAGCTGCGGGTGACGGATGCTCCCCTGAAGCTGCTGGCCCGCGTCCGCGGATTGACGTTGCAGGAGCTCCCCCGCGGAGAGGACTGCTGCGGCTTCGGCGGAACCTTCGCCGTCAAGATGGGCGGAATTTCCACGGCCATGGCCGACGAAAAGGCGGACCACATCCTTTCCACCGGGGCCGATTTCCTCGTGGGTTCGGACATGGGTTGCCTGATGCATCTGGGTGGAAGGTTGAGCCGCCGGGGGAAATCGGTGCAGGTCCTCCATGTCGCCCAGGTTTTGGATCGGGGGTTGAGCTGAAATGAAGGGCAGAACGGCTTTTCACGAGCGGGTCGGCAAGGCGTTGGAGGATTCCTTCCTGCGGCGTTCCGTCCGGGAAACCCAGGACCGGTTGAGGGAAGGAAGGGTTCAGGCGGCGGAGGACTGGGGGGACTGGGAAGCCCTGCGGTCCCGAGGCGAAGCGATCCGCCGTCACACCGTGGAAAATCTGGATGTGTATTTGGACCGGTTCGCCACGCGGGTGGAAGAGGCGGGGGGGCGCATGTTCTTCGCCGACACGGCGGAGGAGGCCCGCCGGTACATCCTCCGGCTGGCCGCCGAGAAGGGCGTTGCTTCCGTTGTCAAATCCAAGTCGATGGTTTCGGAGGAGATCGGTCTGAATCAGGCCCTGGAAGAGCGGGGAGTGGAAGTGACGGAGACCGATCTCGGGGAGTACATCATCCAGTTGGCGGGGGAGAAGCCCTCTCACATCATCGCCCCCGCCATCCACAAGAACCGGAAGCAGGTGGCCCGGCTCTTCTCCCGGGAAGCGGGCAGGCCGCTGGCCGAAGAGACGGAGGAATTGACGGCCTATGCCCGCCGGCGGCTGCGGGAAAAGTTTCTGCGCGCCGATATGGGGATTACCGGATGCAACTTCGGCGTGGCCGAATCGGGGTCGGTGGTCCTGGTGAGCAATGAGGGGAATGCCCGGCTGACGTCCACCCTGCCCCGGATCCATGTGGTGGTGATGGGGATGGAGCGCCTTGTTCCCCGGTGGGAGGACCTGGATGTGCTGTTGACGCTGCTCACCCGAAGCGCCACGGGACAGAAAATCACCAGCTACGTGACGGCGATCACGGGGCCACGCCGCTCCGGGGACGCGGACGGGCCGGAGGAATTGCACATCGTGGTGGTGGACAACGGCCGCTCAAACCTTTTGGGTACCAAGTATCAACAGATTCTCCACTGCATCCGCTGCGGGGCGTGTCTCAACGTTTGCCCCGTCTATCGGCACATAGGCGGTCATGCCTACGGAAGCGTCTATTCCGGACCGATCGGTGCCGTGCTGACGCCGCTGCTCAAAGGCTTTGAAAAATACGGAGAGCTTCCCTACGCTTCCAGCCTGTGCGGGGCCTGCACGGAAGCGTGTCCTGTCCGCATCCCGCTTCACGACATGCTGTTGGAACTCCGGCGGGATCAGGTGAAAGAGGGGCGGCGACAGCGGGCCGAGCAAATGGCTTTTCGCGGATTCGCCTGGATCACCGAAGACCCGAAGCGGTTTTCCGCAGCGGCCAGACTGGGACATTGGCTGACGCGTCCCCTGGCCGGCGAATCCGGTCGCCTGAAAAAGGGCCCCGGTCCCTTGTCGGCCTGGACGGAGAGCCGGGACTTTCCCCAGCCGGCCCCCCAATCCTTTCGCGACTGGTGGCGGAGGGAAGGCCGCCGGGGAGGGAGAAGCGATGATGGATCATCCTGACGGACGTCGCCGCTTCCTGTCCCGGCTGTCGGAGCGCCTCGGTGAAAACCGCCGGAATCCCGCGCTTCCTCCGGAGGAGTCGAAAAGGGAGGAAACGATGGCGGCAGAGGAACGGATGCGGCGGTTTCTCCACAATCTTTCCCTCCTCGGGGGGCGAGGGATCCGGGTTCAGGGGCGGGAAGCCCTCAGGCGGCAACTGATGGAGGATATCGACCGGGAGAAGGGATCCTCTCTCGTCTTTTGGAAGGATCCCCTTTTGGAGGAAGTAACGGCCGACCTGTCGGGAGTGGAGCGGATCCTGTGGGATCCCGGCAGGGATTCCGCGGCACAGATCCGGGATGCGGCCCGGGCGGCGGCCGGCCTGGTGAGGGCGGATTGGGGAGTTGCCTCAACCGGATCGATCGTGCTGAGAAACGGGGAAGGCCGCGGGCGAAGCGTCAGCCTGCTCCCCCCCGTCCTGTTCGCGGTCCTCGAGCGGGAAAACATCGTGGCCGAAACCCGCAGCGTCTGGGCCCGGATCGGGGAAGGAGACGGGGGAGGCGTTCCGGCATGCATCAATTGGATCACCGGGCCGAGTCGGAGCGCGGATATCGAAGGGGATTTGTCGATCGGCGTTCACGGGCCGTACCGCGTGGTGGTTTATCTGTTGGAATGAGAATTGCCGGCGGAAACGGTAAAGAGGTTCACTCCAGGCGGTTTTTGCCGCCTGGTTTTCTTTTGTCCCGATCCCTCCGGCCGGTTTCATTCCGATTTGTTCACTGTTTCTTTAGAAAGGAATTTCCTTGAATGGGGCATAACCGGTGCGCTGGGCCCAAACCGTTTTCCGTCTGCCCTGCGAACAACAGATGATCCCCGGGTGCGCAACCGGTGGAGGGACGGCTTATGCCGTCACAACCGTTCCTCCTCCGGCTCAATGTGGATCAACACCTGAGCCTGGGGAAAGGATCGGTGAATATCCGCCTCGATCCGGTCGCACAGCCGGTGGGCGTCTTCCACACTCATCTCGGAAGGAACGATCAGATGAAGGTCGATGTGTTCCTCCGGTCCGGACCGGCGCGTGCGAAGGGCGTGGTATTCGATGTATTCATCGGCGTAGGATTGAAGGATCTGCCGGATCTTTTCCTCTTCCTCGGGGGTCAGCCTGACATCCAGCAGGGGAAGAAAGGATTCTTTCCCCAATTGGTATGCTTCCTTCATGATGAACAGGGCGATTCCGATCCCGATCAGCGGATCCAGCAGGGTGAAGTTCGTGAGGCCGACCAGCACCAGGCTGAGGGCCACACCTGCTGAAGAGTAGACGTCCGTCAACAAATGAAGCGCATTGGAACGCATGGCGACGGATTTGGCCCGGATTCCCGCTCGTCTGACGATCAGCCCGACCACCAGGTTGATGACGGCCCCGAGAGCCATGACGGCCGCGCCGAGGAGAGGAAAATGAAGCGGGGAGGGGTTCAGCAGTTTTTCGCAGGATTCGATGATGATCCAGATGCCCGCCACGAAGATCAACAGGGTTTCGACGGTTCCCGAGAGGTTCTCGATCTTTCCGTGGCCGTAGGGGTGCGTTCGATCGGGGGGCTTTTGGGACAAACGGACAGAAAAAAAGGCCATGATGGAGGCGACCAAATCCAGCAGGGAGTGGATCGCTTCGGAAAGAATGGCCACCGATCCGGTGTAAATGCCTGTTGCCAATTTTAGAAGCACGACGGTCGTATTGCTCACGATCGAAAGGCCTGCGGCGCGTTGCGGTTTCAACGGTAACCCTCCCCTTATGGTGTGCTCGAAAAAATTGGTGTTCATGCAGAGAATTTGCGGTTGGGCAAACAGGAAACCCGGTGACGTTCTGCGTCACCGGGTTTCGTATTTTTGATCGATGGCATCGGTTTTCGAATCATGGCGGAAAACTCCCCGGGCATGCCGATTATCGCCCTCATTATACTCAATGGAAGAGAAAAGTTCCATTCCTTCGCGGGACCGATCACCCGTCGAATTCCCGCAGCGGGTATTCGTAGACGAATTGGTGCAGGGAAGCGTTGAACACGATCCGGCTGTATTCGCAAAGGATCTCTTTTTTCTTACTGTCCTTCGCCCACATCCAGCGGTCCATTTCCAGAACCGGTTGGCTTCTCGCGATGCGGAGGGCGGCCGCTTCCTCGGCGGTCGGCATGCGAACATTCAGCCGTTCGACCGCGCGGGAAGGGCGCATTCCCTTGTTGTCGCGGAGCCAACGGGAGGCGGGGATGATCTCCTCGTCGCCTTCTTTCCGCCAACCCTTCAGAAGCGATGCCGGGTAGTAGCTGTCAAACACGCGGAAGGGCACCTGGGAAACCACATGTACCCCGCGGCAATGCCACACTTCCACTTCCGGGCCGATGTTCAGTTTTTCACCGATTTCCTTTCCGGCGGCCCGAAGCGTCGGGGGTTCGGAATAGCGCGTGAAGGCGTAGGCGTAGGGCTCCCGGTTTTCGCGGACTTGCATGGATTCGGTCTGCTGATTCCCCACCGGCCCGGTAAGGAATAGCAGGGAACTGGCGGAGCCCACGGTCACCTTGGTTGTGGAAAATCTCACATAAACCCCGCTGCGAGGGACGATATCCACTTTGTTTTCCGATTGCAGCCGGAGAAGCGCCGCGCGGATGGTGGGGCGGCTGGTTTTCATCTCTTCCGCCAGCTCCCGTTCGGAAGGCAGCCGCTGTCCCGGCGCGTAAGCGCCCTCTTCAATCCGCCGGGCAAGGATTTCCTTCACTTCATCGATCTTCGTTTTCGTCACGAAGACACCTCACTTCGCAACCGTACCATGGAGCACCATAGATATATTATCACAAGCTCAAAGGGAGCGTTAGGGGTTGACATGCGGACAAAAATCGCATTATACTGAAGATGGGAACTGGTAATGACCAAATATGCTTCCAACATCACATATTCATATTGTTGGATGCTGTTTCAATTTCTGGAGATGAGGAGGTGAAGCCTGCTGCCGTGCGCAAACCGGGCACTGATGCCCCGGTTGCATCTCGGATGCGGATGGGACAAATTGAGCCCCCTAAGGGCATTGGTCCGGGTGGGTGGGTGGCAGCGGATCGATCATGGAACTTTTCCACAGGCGTTTGGCGGAATTGTGGTGGAAGTACCGTTCGGGACAACGGCTGACTTTGATCGATCTGAATCAATGGCTGGAATCCTTGGATGCCCTTACGGTCCATCCGAACAAGAAACACTGGTTCGAATGGACGATTGCCCGGTTGCACGAATACAACAAATTGATCGGGACCATTCCCCGTCCCTTCCTTTCGGAATGGGAGGGGGCGCTGGATGCCAACCTGGAATATTGTTGGAAGGTTCACAAGCTTGAAGAGATGGCCCGTCTGGCTGAGGAGATGGGGGAAAGGGGCTGGGCCCACCGCTTGCATGACGAGCTGGGGCGCATCAAGGAAGGCGTAACCCCTTGAGTTCCCGCCGCGCGAAATAAACCAGGACGGGTGCATGAAGGCTGAAACGGACTGCAATTATCCTTTATCATTATGATCGTGGCCCAAATTCCAAACAGCGATCCTTGGCGGGTTTTCCGGACGGTGGGTCCGGTTGACTCCCCTAGCTGGACGTTCATGGATCGTTTTGGCCCCTCGAAACTTTCTCCCGCATGGACGTGTGTTTGCGTTCTGGATGACCCGATAAACAAATCCCTCGATTTCAGGGACCCGTTCCAGGTCCCTGTTCTTGTGGCTTTCTCGCGTTTCCGTCTGCCCCACTTCAGCGCCTCTTTCGGTTTCTTCGATGAATCCGCGGCTTTTTTTCGCTCCATTGTTTATACGCCTTTCCGCGACGGATTTCCTTCTTTTCTTGTTTTTATTCCAATGTTCCCCGCACAAACGGCCGGATCAACGGTTTCACGTCGTCGATCGGGATGGCGAAGCCGATGCTTTGGGACGGATAGATGATCAGGGTATTGATGCCGATCACTTCACCCATGATGTTGATGAGCGGGCCGCCGCTGTTTCCGGGATTGATCGCCGCATCGGTCTGAATGACGTTGTCGTAACTGCGGTTGGCGATGCGGAGGGGACGGTTCTTGCCGCTGACCACTCCCACGGTCACGGTGTGGTCCAATCCGAGGGGATTCCCGACCGCGATCACCCATTCGCCGACCGCCGTCGCTTCCGACGATCCCAAGCGGAGGGGAGGGAGCGGGAACGGGGGGCGGATTTTGATCACGGCCAGATCCCGATGGGGGTCCTTCCAGGCGACATGGGCCATAAGTGGGCGGCGGTAACCGTAAAGCCGGACCGAAACGGTTCCGGCGCGGCGAACCACGTGTTCGTTGGTCAGGATGTATCCGTCCGGGTGAATGACGAACCCGGATCCGAAATGACGGGCGGGCGTTTCCTGATGTCCTTTCCATTCGGGCAGGAAGAGGCGGAGGAACAGGTCGTTCAGATTTTCCGTCTCTTCTTCCTCCGTTAATATGGACACGACGCCGCCCCGCACCTTGCGGACCACCTGCACGAAGGAATTTGCCGGATGCCGGGCGGACACGGAAAGATCTTCCGACCGGGTCGCGCGAAATTTTCGCACCATGGCTTCCACTCCCGTCCACTGATGTCGTATTATCATATGTCGGGACAGGTCGTTCGTTCAGGGCGAATCCCCAGGCGGGGGAAGGGCATGGGCAATTGTGTTACAATGAAAAAAACGCGGAGGGTGTAAGGAGGTTGACATGGAGAAGGAGCAGTACGGCAAAGGGTATGTCCGCCGGGAAGACGGTTGGTGGTTGTCCGATTCCGAGGAAGAATACGGCTTTCGGGTCAATTGGAAGGTAAAATCGTTGCTGCATCAGGAGAGGTCTGCCTTTCAGGAGATTTCGATCATCGAGACGGAGGGATTTGGCCGGGCTCTGGTGTTGGATGGGATTGTGCAGACGACGGAGCGGGATGGCTGGATCTACAACGAAATGATCACCCACATTCCCCTCGCGGCCCATCCGGATCCGTCCACCGTGTGCATCATCGGAGGCGGGGACTGCGGGGCGGTCCGGGAAGCGGTCAAATACCCGTCTGTGAAGCGGGTGGACATGGTGGAGATTGATCCCGGGGTGGTGAACGTCTCCCGGAAGTATCTTCCGTCGATCGCCGGAGAAGGGGAGCCCGATCCGCGCATCCGGTTCGTGTTTGAGGACGGGGCGGCCTTTGTGAAAGAGAAAAAAGGGGAATACGACGTGTTTATCGTCGATTCGTCGGACCCCGTGGGCCCGGCGAAAGTTCTGTTTGAAGAGCCTTTTTATCGCGACGTCCACCGGGCGCTCAAGGACGACGGGATCATGGTCTGCCAGAGCGAGTCGCCCGTTTTTCATCCTCAGGTGCTGACCAAAGTCCGCCGAACCCTGATGACACTGTTCCCTTATGTTCGCACCTATTTGGCCACCATCCCCACGTATCCCGGAGGGATTTGGAGTTTCACCCTGGCTTCCAAGCGGCCGGATCCCCTGGATGGGATCGAAGAGCGGTTGCGTGACGAAGACACCCGGTATGTCAACCCGGAGATCGTCCGCAGTTGCTTCCGGCTGCCCAATTATGTGCGGGAGCTGTTGGGCGAGAAATAATCGGGCGCAACAGAAATGTTAACCTGAAAATGAAAAGAGGTTGACAATTGTCAACCTCTTTTTTTATGCTGTTGCCGTTGCATGCATTGATCATCGCGTGGTGAAAGAGGTGAGAGAAGTTGTCCGGAAGGGTTTTGGTGTTGCGCAATATGATTCTGGCGGCGATGTTCGCCGCGATCGTGGCGGTGGCGGGGCAAATTCAGATTCCCCTGCCGATTCCGATCACATTGCAGACGATGGTCGTGATGATGGCGGGATCGGTGCTGGGATCCCGCTGGGGAGCGGCCAGCATGGCGGTTTTCATCTTGCTGGTGGCTTTCGGCGCCCCTCTGCTGGCCGGGGGGAAAGGGGGGCTGGCCGTTTTGGCGGGGCCGACGGCCGGGTACATTTGGAGTTGGATTTTGGCAGCCTGGTTGATCGGGTTTCTTTCCGAGCGCAGCACCCGCCTCTCGGTCTGGAAACTGACGGTGTACCATGTGCTGGGCGGGATGCTTTTGATCTATGCCGGAGGCGTGCTCTGGCTGGTGACGGGGGTGGGGCTGGGCTGGAAGGAGGCCCTGCTGACGGGAGTTTTGCCCTTCATCGTCGGAGACCTGATCAAGGCGGTTATCGCCGCTTTTGTCGCCTTTGGCGTCTACCGGGCGTATCCGATTCTTCCGTCCCGGGCGAAGCGCTCCTTCGATTCCGGGAAGGGACCGAATGCATGAAAAGGGAGCCGGAAAACTCCGGCTCCCGGAAACGAAAGAAGCGATTGCCTGCCTCCTCCGGGAAGGGCGATCGCTTATTTTTTTGGGGGTCACAAGAGGCCGTCCGTCGGCAGGGCGGTGAAGTCGGTGTGTTCCTGGAAATAGCGGAGAAAGCGCTGGTTGAGGGGAAGGATCAGGTCCGTCTGTCCCCGCCTGACGGCCCCGTTCCGGCGGATGATCGTCAGCCGGCTGGCGGTGATTTTATAGGTGGAGGAAGAAAGGTCCGGGTTTTCCCACTGGTCGTTCCATCCCTCGCCCCGGGTCCGGCGTTTCGGGCGAAAGGGGACAATGCCGATGATATCGTCCAGGAGAAGATGATAGGAGATGTGCGGTTTCTGGAAAATCAGTTCCTTGGTGGTCAGGGTGCACCCCCAACGGTTTCGCTTCTGGGAAAGCAGGAGTTCTCCCCGGAGGCGTTTCACCTGTATGAAATCGGAGTAGGCCATGGGTCACATCCTTCGCTTGCATCGATCCTTCTCTCCATTGTAACATGGGTGGCAAGCAAAAGGTCAAACGAAGAGTCGGGAGAGAAGATCCGTGTTTTCGGTTCGTACGATGGAAGACGTCCGCCTGCTTCTGAAACGGTTTGGCATATGGATTTACACGGGGGATCGGTTGGGGGACTTGGAAATGATGGAAGAGGAATTGGAGGAGATGCACCGGTTGGGCTTGATCGACAAGGACACATATCTTTCGGCGAGACGCGTGATCGTGCAGCAGAAACAGATGTTTCGGGGATGAGAACGAAGGCGTCGGATGGTTATATTTGTTTGTCAAATTTTGTTCACGTTTTGTGGTATGATGATAACATGATGAAAGCCTTTTCAAAAAGGGGGCGATGCCATGCCTTTCCTGACGTGGTTTTTCTTTCTCGTTCCGATGAATCTTCTGATGATCATCGGAATTGTCTATTATCTGCGCGAGAGAAGGAAGTGGTCCTGATATGGCTCTTAACGGTTCCATCATCACCTTTTCGCTTTATCTGGTAGCCATGTTGGTCATCGGGGTCATCACGTACCGGATGACCCAAACCTTCTCCGACTACGTGCTGGGCGGCAGGAGGTTGGGCAGTTGGGTCACGGCCATGAGCGCCCAGGCGAGCGACATGAGCGGCTGGCTCTTGCTGGGGCTGCCCGGCTTCGCCTTCGGAGTGGGGATGGGATCCCTCTGGATCGCCATCGGGTTGGCGACAGGGACCTTGTTGAACTGGATCTATACTTCCAAACGGCTCCGCCGGTACACCCAGGTGCTGGATGCCCTGACCCTTCCCGATTATTTCGAGTTTCGGTTTCGGGACAAGACGCGTTTCCTGCGGGTATTGTCCGCCCTGATGATCTTTCTCTTCTTCCTCTTCTACACGGCATCCGGGCTGGTCGGGGCCGGCAAGCTGTTTGAGGCGGCCTACGGCGCGGACTTCGCCGTAGCGGTGTTTATCGGCGCCGTCGTCATCGTCGGATACACCTTTTTGGGCGGGTTTTTGGCGGTCAGCTGGACCGACCTGTTTCAGGGGCTTCTGATGTTTTTCGCCCTGCTGATCATGCCCGTGGCCGTGATCGTCTACATGGGAGGATTCGGCGAAACGGTGGACACCATCGCCGCTTCCAGCCCGATGCATCTGGGACTGGTCGGCGAAAATGTCGGCGCCCTTGCCATCTTTTCCTTCATCGCCGGCAATCTGGCCTGGGGGCTGGGCTATTTCGGTCAACCCCACATTCTGGTCCGGTTCATGGCCATCAAGAGCCCCCAAATGCTGGCCAAATCGACGATGCTGGCCATGATCTGGGTGGTGCTCACCCTGTACGGCGCCATTCTCACGGGATTTGTCGGATTTGCCGCGGCGGATAAAGGGTTGGTTTCCGTGGCGGATCCGGAGCATATCTTCATCGCTTTGTCCAACCTGCTCTTCAATCCCTGGGTCGCCGGATTCATGCTGGCGGCGATCATGGCGGCCATCATGAGCACGGTGGACTCCTTCCTGCTGGTCACGTCCACCGCCCTGGCGGAGGACTTCTACAAACGCCTGTTCCGCAAAAACGCTTCGGAGAAGGAATTGATCTGGGTGGGGCGCATCGGCGTGCTGCTCGTCGCGGTGATTGCCATCTACCTCTCCTTCGCCCAGGAGCAGAACGTCCTGGAGCTGGTCTCCTACGCTTGGGCGGGACTGGGTGCCACCTTCGGTCCGCTGGTCCTCCTCTCCCTTTACTGGAAGCGGATGAATGTGTACGGGGCCTACGCCGGGATCATCACCGGCGCCGCCACGGTGATCCTGTGGAAAAACGTTCTGGGTCTGTCGGATTTCCTCTACGAATTGCTGCCCGCCTTTGTGCTCGGGGTGATCGCGATCGTGGTGGTGAGCCTGCTCACCC
This sequence comes from Planifilum fimeticola, assembly GCF_003001905.1. NCBI lineage: Bacteria > Bacillati > Bacillota > Bacilli > Caryophanales > Thermoactinomycetaceae > Planifilum > Planifilum fimeticola. Next base: position 38,594 of record NZ_PVNE01000021.1, on the reverse strand, counting down.
CGCCGCCTCCCAAGGAGGTCCTGGAGGAATTCGATCGGTCCACCCGTCCCTTGGAAGGGGAGTGAGGAGCCCTTCCGAAAGGGGACGGATCTGTGCATCCTCCATCATGAACGGAGCCGTTTTCCGCATCCGAGCGGAAAACGGCTCCTTTTTTTGGACCCGATTCCAGTGACCTGCTCCGCAAATGGACGTGGATGGAAACGGCATCCGCGGCGCCCCCTTGGCCGTTCGGCGATGGGTTTTCCGTCCCGGCTTGGGTCAGTTTGCGCCGCCCCGAACCGCCGCTCCGGCCGGATCCGGGAGGTAGTATTCGGGGTACCGGGCTTCGTAGGCGGCGATTTTGTCCTCCAGTTGCAGGGTGATGGCGATGTCGTCCAGCCCCTGGAGGAGGCATTGACGCCGGTATTCATCCACTTCAAAGGAGAGTTGAAGTCCGTGGTTGTCGGACAGGCGGCAGTTCTCCAGGTCGACGGCCAGTTCGTATCCTTCGTGTTCTTCCGTTCGCCGAAACAGCTCCTCCACGTCTTCTTCCGGGAGCGTGAGGGGAAGGATGCCGTTTTTGAAGCAGTTGTTGTAAAAAATGTCGGCGAAGGAAGGGGCGATGATCACCCGAAAGCCGTAGTCCATCAATGCCCAGGGGGCGTGTTCCCTGGAGGAGCCGCACCCGAAATTGTTCCGGGTCAGCAGGATGCTCGCTCCCCGATAGCGCTCCTGGTTGAGGACGAAATCGGGATTGGGGTTTCCCTTTTCGTCGTAGCACCAATCGTAGAACAGAAACTGGCCGAAACCGGTCCGTTCAATCCGTTTCAGAAATTGCTTGGGGATGATCTGATCGGTGTCCACGTTCACCCGGTCAAGGGGAGCCACCTTGCCGGTATGGGTTTTGAGCGGTTCCATACGGTCTCCTCCTGATTCCGAAAGTGATTGGCATTCTCCGGATGGGCCGGAGGCGACAAAGTATCAAGGAAGGGATTTTTCGTCTCGGTTTCACTCGGCAGGAGTCGCACGACGAAAAATCGCTCCCCCGAGGGACGGAGGTTTACGGTTCAATGTCCCATTCCCGGATGTCCACGAAGTGACCGGCGATGGCGGCCGCGGCGGCCATCATGGGGCTCACCAGGTGGGTGCGCCCGCCGCGTCCCTGCCTTCCCTCGAAGTTGCGGTTGGAGGTGGAAGCGCAGCGTTCCCCCGGGCGAAGGATATCGGGATTCATACCCAGGCACATGCTGCAACCGGAATCCCGCCATTCAAACCCGGCTTCTTTGAAGATGCGGTCCAACCCTTCCCGTTCCGCCTGCAGTTTTACCTGCTGGGAGCCGGGAACCACCATGGCCCGGACGCGGGGGGAGACTTTCCGTCCCCGGACGACCTTGGCGGCCTCGCGCAGGTCTTGGATCCGCGAATTGGTGCAGGATCCGATGAAGACGCGGTCCACCGGAATATCGACGATCGGCGTTCCCGGTTTGAGGCCCATGTATTCGAGGGCTTTTCTGGCCGCTTTTCGCTCGTTTTCCGTGGGGAAGGAATCGGGATCCGGCACGGTGCCCGTCACATCGGTCCCCATTCCGGGACTGGTCCCCCAGGTGACCTGGGGCGACAGGGTGGAGGCGTCGAGCTCGAACCGGCGATCGTAGGTGGCGCCTTCATCCGTCGCCAGCTGTTCCCAATCGGCGACGGCTTTCTCGAACCGTTTTCCCTTGGGCGCGAAGGGACGGTTTTCCAAATAGGCGAAGGTGGTGGCATCCGGCGAGACCATGCCGGCCCGGGCACCGGCTTCGATCGACATGTTGCAGACGGTCATCCGCTCTTCCATGGACATGTTGCGGATAACCTCCCCGGTGTATTCGACGACGGTTCCGGTGGCGCCGTCCGTACCGATGCGGGAGATGATGGCCAGGATCACGTCTTTGGCCGAAACGCCCGGGGGCAGGCTTCCCTTGACATGGATCTCCATTGTCCGGGGTTTGGCCTGGTGCAGGCATTGGGTGGCCAGGACGTGTTCCACTTCGCTGGTTCCGATTCCGAAGGCGAGGGCGCCGAAGGCCCCGTGGGTGGAGGTGTGGCTGTCTCCGCAGACGATCGTCTTCCCCGGAAGGGTCAGACCCAGTTCAGGGCCGATCACGTGGACGATGCCCTGTTGCGGGCTGTTCAGGTCGTAGAGCCGGATGCCGAACTCGCGGCAGTTCCGGGCCAAGGTTTCCATCTGCTTGGCGGAGATCGGATCGGTGATCGGCAGTGAGCGGTCCGTCGTGGGAACGTTGTGGTCCATGGTCGCTACGGTCAAGTCGGGTCGGCGCACTTTGCGGCCGGCCATGCGCAATCCGTCGAAGGCTTGGGGGGAAGTCACCTCGTGGATGAGGTGGAGGTCGATGTACAGGATGGCCGGTTTTCCCTCTTCCTGATGGATGACGTGGCGATCCCAGATTTTTTCGAACAATGTCCGCGGTTTCATTTTCCTCTCACCTTGCATTCTCTTTTTTTCGGCGAAGCGTTGCCGTATGAAATATATATGCTATCTATTGTAACAAATTTTTCGATGGCGGCAAGGGGGAAATGGGTGAATTGCGGGTCGATTTCCAAATCGGATCGGCCGTTTGACAGTCCGGCGAAACCGGTGCGCGCCTCTCCCTGTGCGAAATGCCGTTTCAGATCGGAGAATCCTTTTTTTGGGATGTTTTCTGTTAGTGGTAGCAGGGAAGGGGGTGTGGTATATTAGAAACAAATGTTCGTATCTCGGGGGGATTCCGATGGCCGGGCGGACGCCGCGGAGGCTCTTTCCCAAACGCTCCAAATCGGTGCTCAACCGGGTGGAGGGCATGCCCTTCAACTGGTCGATTAATCCGTACCGCGGTTGCAGTCACGGATGCCACTTCTGTTATGCCCGGCCCACCCACAGCTATCTGGGATTTCACGCCGATGACAGCTTTCAGCACAATGTCATCGTCAAGCGGGATGCGGCGGAGGTGCTTTATCGGGAGCTGAAACGAGGAAAGTGGAAAGGCGGGGTAGTGGCCGTCGGGACGGCCACCGATCCGTACCAGCCGGTGGAAGGGAAATGGAAGCTGACCCGATCCATTTTGAAGGTGTTGAGGGATTTTCGGATTCCGACCAGCATCACCACGCGATCTCCCTTGATCCTGCGGGACAGGGACATCCTCCGGGAGATGGTACTCACATCGGTCAACATCAGTTTGAGCACGCTGGATGAGGGGGTGTGGCGGTTGACGGAGCCCGCCTCTCCACATCCGAAACAACGCCTGGAAGCGGTTCGGAAACTGAATGGGGAGGGGATTCCGGCGGGCCTGTTTCTGGCGCCGATCCTGCCGTATCTCTCGGATACCGATGAACAGCTTCGGTCTTATATGATCGCGGCAAGGGAATGCGGCGCCCGCTTCGTGGTGCCGTCCGTGCTCCGGCTGCAACCGGCAGTGAAAAGCTGGTTCTTCCGCCGCATCCAGGCCGCCTTCCCCCGGGAGTACCCCCACCTGGTCCGGCTGTACGAGGGTTCTCTTCCGCCCGACGAATACCGGACGGAGCTGTATTCGCGGGTGAGGCGGCACATGAGGGAAGTCGGTTTCATAAATGAACCGAGCCGGGGGGAGGGGACCGCGTTGACGCAGGAGGTCGGAAGAGAGGAGATGCTTCGGGAGGAGCCGGTACAGCTCAGTCTGTTTTAGGGGAAGTTTAGGCGGTTCACCCAATTTTGCTTTCGGATGGACGTTTACCCGGCCCCATTTGGATATGAGGCATAAAGTATAGGGACAACTGAAAGGGGGTAGGGAGATGTCCTATGGTGGTTACGGTTATTTGGTGAGCTGGCGCCGTCTGCTGATCTTCCTCTTGGTGATCGCGACCATCTTCGTGTTTGTGGGAGGCCTGTGATCAGCATTCCGGATGGAGATCTCCCCTTTTGAGAGAAATCGGTTTGCACCGAGTCGGGCGGCATGAAAAAAACCCCGCAAGGGGTTTTGAGACTGCTGACAAACCCTGCATCTAGGGTTCAGGACGCGATTTTTCGCTCCGCTCCAATGCAGCAGGGGTCGCTCGGCGAAAAATCGGTCCCTCCCAACGCTTTGTCATTATCCTCGAAACCCCGCAAGGGGTTTTTTGTTTGTGCGGGGAAAAGATTTTTTTCGGCAGGAGGGTGCGGCGCGGTCTTGAAAGCCTCGGGGTCCCCTTCGCTGGTTGCTGTTCAGCCGTGCCTCTGATGTTGGAGACGGATGTTTTTCAGGTTGGGATAGCGATTCAGTTTCCGGTACAGGGTGGTCCGTCCGATTCCCAGCATCCGGGCAGCCTTTGAAAGATTGCCCTCGGAAATCCGGATGGCCTGGGCGATGGTTTCCGCCTCCTGTTCTTCCAGGGAAACGGGTCGGGGGGATGCATCCGGCTCGCCGGCTTGAGCTTGGGGGAAGACCAGATCTTCGGCGGAAAGGATGGAGGAGCCCCGTACGAAATGGGCGTGGAAGACGGCTTGGCGCAGCACTTGCCTCAGTTCCCGAATGTTGCCGGGCCAGTGGTATCGCGAAAGCATTTCGCGGACTTCGCCGCGGAGAAGGACCGGGGCGATGTTCAACTCGCGGGACACTTGATCCAGGAAGTATTCGGCGAGCAGAAAGAGATCGGACCGCTCCCGAAGGGGGGGGAGATGAATCTCCACTTCGCAGATCCGGTAATAGAGGTCTGCGCGGAAACGGTTTTCCCGCACCTCCCGGGCCAGATCCTTGTTGGTGGCGGTGATGATGCGGACGTCGACGGGGATGGGGCGGTTGGAGCCGATCCGGGTGACCTGTTTTTCCTCCAGAATCCGGAGGAGGACCGCCTGGGAAGCCAGGGGCATTTCACCGATTTCGTCCAGGAAGAGCGTCCCCTTGTGGGCCGCTTCGAATTTTCCCCGGTGTCCGCCGTTCCGGGCTCCGGTGAAGGCGCCTTTTTCGTAGCCGAACAGCTCCGCCTCCAGAAGCGGTTCCGGAATGGCCCCGCAGTTGACGACCACCAGCGGACCGGTTCGGCCGCTCCGCTTGTGGATTTCCCGGGCGACCAGATCTTTTCCGGTTCCGGTTTCCCCCCGGAGAAGGATCGTGGCATCGGTGCGGGACACATGGACGGCCAGTTTAAGGGCCTTCTGAAATTTGGGGCAGGAGGCGATTCCCTTTTCCAATGAAATGTGAACCGCATCTTCCAGGGGGACGGGCGGCGGGGCGGCGTTTTTCCGTTCGGACGCTGAAGGGGGACTCAGCAGCACGCGGTGGGTTCGTTTCCGTTCATCCAGCACGGGACGGGCGATCCAGGACGTTCCCGACGGGGCCTTTACGGGCAATTCGGCGGAATCCCTGAGGGAGAGAAGCGCCTGTGCATCCTGCGGGTCGAACCAGCGGGTGAGGGGTTGGCCGATGCACTCCGCCTGAGGCGTGTTGAGCCAGCGGGCTCCTTCCTGATTGATCCGGGAGATCAGCCCGTTGGCGTCCACGGCGATCAACGGCCTTCCGTAGCCTTCCGCGAGCGTATCCGCTTCCCGGAAGGAAAGAACCAGTTCCCGCCGGGCGCTTTGCAGCAGCATCCGTGCTTGGCAGGCATGGGCGGCGGTCAACACCATTCCCATCGTGTGAGGATGGTGCATCCGGGCGTCGCCGCTGATGTCCAACACGCCCAAGAGTTCCCCTGTCGGTGTGTAAAGCGGTGTGGCGTAACAGGTGAGAAAACGGTTTTCCTCACAGTAGTGCTGTTCCCCGATCACGCTGATCGGCTGCTGTTCCACAAGGGCGGTGCCGATCGCGTTGGTTCCTTTGATGCGCTCGTGCCAGTTGGCGCCTTCATCCAGCCACACCCTCTTCGCACGGTCGGTGAAGGGGGGATCGCCCCAGGTGGCGATGACGTATCCGTCCCGATCCGACACGATGACCATGTACGGCGACTTTCGCAGCATGCCGTACACTTGGTTGAGAATGTCCGAAGAAGCGTTGAGCCACTCCTTCATCTGTTCCTTCCGGTCCTTCAGCTCCCCTTTCGGAAGGAGATCATTGTGCACCTTGCGGGGGTCCACCCCGTATTGCCTGCTCCGCTTCCAGGACGGGGCGAGGGAGGTCGGCAGATGGGTGAGGGGATCCAACTCGTCAGCCTCCTTTCTCATATTTTCCGAAACTATGCGTCTATTCTGAGTATAACGGATGTGGACCGGCCCCTTCAATCGGACCAAAGGGGTGCATCCCTATATAAAAAGGGGCGGAGCAAGCAACACAAACAAACCAATCCCGGTTCGGTCTGCGGGATTGGTTTGATCGGGTCAGCCGGAGGATGCGCCGGCTGTTTGGTTTTCTTCGCGATCGCCCCCGGGTTTGACCAAAATGCGGGTGACCCTTCGGTTCTCCGCTTCCTGCACGCAGAAGATCAGGCCGTCAAACACGACTTCGTCACCCACTTCCGGCACCTTCTTGAGGCGGGAAAAAAGCCATCCGCCGATGGTGTCGTTGTCCGGATCGTCGATGTTGATTTGGAAATATTCATTCACTTCTTCGATAAGCAGATGGGGGTCGATCGACGTTTCGTGTCCTTTCTGGAGGAAAAAGGGCTTTTCATTGTCAAATTCATCCTGGATTTCGCCCACGATCTCCTCGATGATGTCTTCCGTGGTCACCAGTCCGGAAGTCCCGCCGAATTCGTCGACGACGATGGCCATCCCTACCCGGTTTCGCTGGAGATTGCGCAAAATGTCCTTCAGCTCCATAGTTTCCGGAACCAGAACGGCGGGGCGGGCCAAGTCGGTCAAGGAAGGGGTTTTCCCATCGGACAGTTGTTCGTAAACATCCCGGATATGTATGATCCCCAGGATGTCGTCCTTGTCATCGCCGCACAGGGGAAAGCGGGTATGATGGGTTTCTTTCATCACCCTCAGGTTTTCTTCGAAGGGTTTGTCGCGGTAGACGCATTTCATGTTTACCCGGGGAACCATCACTTCCCGCGCAACCCGCTCCGTGAAATCGAAAATGTTGTCAAACAGGGCGAGCTCCGTCTGATCGATCACGCCGCTCTTATGGCTCTGGGCGATCAGCATGCGGATCTCTTCTTCCGTGTGCGCCTGCTGGGTTTCGTTCATCTCGATCCCCAGCAGTTTGAGGACCAGGTTGGCCGACCCGTTGAGGATGAAGATAAAGGGTTTAAAGAGTCGGTAAAACCAATCCAACGGCGCCGAGGTCCACAGGGTGATGGCTTCGGCTTTGCGAATCGCCAGGGACTTGGGAGCCATCTCACCGAGCACGATGTGGAGAAAGGTGATGATGGAGAAGGCGACGGCAAAGGCTGTGGTGTGAATGAGCCAATCCGGAAGTCCGAAGTAGGAAAGCGCCGGTTCCAGCATGCGGGCGATGGCCGGTTCGCCGATCCATCCCAGTCCCAAGGAGGCCAGGGTGATTCCCAACTGGGTGGCGGACAGATAGGCGTCCAAATTTGCCAAGACCTTTTGAGCGATTTTCCCGCGGCGGTGTTCCAGCTGCGCGATTCGGGTGGAGCGCACTTTCACGATGGCGAATTCCGCGGCAACAAAAAAGCCGTTTAGCAAGACAAGAAAAATCACCATGAATAAATACGTGGTGATTCCTATGACTCCTTCCAAAGAATCAAACCTCCCAAAGGATCAATCGCATCCTGCTTTGCCCGAGGATCTCGTACATGCCGCTGGCCGAAGTCCCGTTTCGGTTTCCGCATCAGCGGTCGCGGATGAGGGCTTTTTCCCTCCAGTGGATGGATAGGGCCTTTTCCGCAGGCGGTGCCGTTCACTCCTTTCCTCCCTACCCTCTTTTCTACTTAATTATACTACAAAATGTCGGAATGGAGCCGAAGGCGGCAAGGCGGGCGTTTTCGGAATTAACCAGGGACGGTCATCCTTTTTTTGGCGGCATCTTGTTGATTCTCGAAAGATTTTATATGATCGTTGTTAACATCCATAGATGATTCCTCGAATGGGGGCAGGAGTGGTGAGAAACGGACGGGAATTGGTGAAGGGAATGTCTGCGGCCGTTCCCATCGCGATCGGTTACGTCCCGATCGCCGTCGCCTTCGGGGTGATCGCCCGGCAGTCGGGTCTTCCTTTTGCGGAGACGGTATTGATGTCGATGATGGTTTTCGCCGGCGCCAGTCAGTTCATGGCGGTCCAGATGGCAACCGCCGGCGCGTTGGGGATGGAAATCATCTTCGCCACGCTGGTGCTCAACTTCCGCCATTTTATCATGAGCCTTTCCCTGATGGACCGGTTGAAGGATGTGCCGCTCTTGGCGAAGGGAGCCCTCGCCTTCGGCGTCACCGATGAAACCTTCGCCGTCGCCGCCATGGACGAGAAGGGCGGGAACGGACGGATTCATCCCCTATACATGGCCGGATTGATCGCGGTTGCCTATGGTTCGTGGGTGTTTGGAACCGTTGTCGGGGGATTGTTCGCCGGGGTGATTCCCCGGTCGATCAGCGACAGCATGAACATCGCCCTGTATGCCATGTTTATCGCCTTGCTGGTGCCGGCAGTCCGCAAAAGGTGGAGGGTGGGTGCGATCGCCTTGATCGGAATGGCCCTGAACGCCTTGTTCGGCTTGTTTTTGAGCGGAGGCTGGGCCACGGTTTTGGCCACCGTCGCGGCGGCCGGATGCGGGACGATGCTGATGCCGAGGGAGGAACCCCCCGCCGCGGAGAAGACGGCGGGCTGACAGTCTGGGGAGTGATCAAATGGATTGGATTTGGATCATACTCGGAATGGCGCTGGTTACCTATCTCCCCCGCATGCTTCCGGCTTTTCTGATCGGACAGCGGAACGTCTCCCCCTGGATGGAACGGTGGCTGGCAAGCATCCCCTATGCCGCGCTGGGAGCGCTGATTTTTCCGGGCATCCTCTCGGTGGAAAGAGGGGAGCCGCTGGTCGGGCTGGCAGGGGGAGCCGTCGCCGCACTGCTCGCCTATTTCCGATTGAACATGCTGGTCGTCATTGCGGGGGCGATCGGAGCCGTGGCGGCGATCAAGGCGATCGTAAGTTGAGTTGAGTGAGCCAATGTATCTTACGGATGCGGGAGCTTGACCGACACCCGGGAAGGTGTCGGCTTTTTATTTTCCGGGCAATGCGGCTGGGTTTTGCCGAACTTCGATGAAGATAGATTTCTTCCTTCGGCGGTAGGGGGAGGGGAATCATACATATGTTTTACTAAAAAAGTGAAACAATCTGCAATCCGTTGCGGTTTCTATATACGAAGAGAGATTAGGATAATGCGCGAAGGTCGGTAAACCAATAAGAGGAGAGTGGGTCTTTTGGCGGAATTGGCAGCCTCGTTGGCGAAAGAACACTGGATGTGGATTGTCGTCATCCTTTTCGGGATAATGATGATCTGCGTCTATGTGGCGATGAGTGTGACCCACAGGATGGAACGGCGTCAGATGGAACAGTTCGATCGGGAATTTACCGGGAGATTTCAGGCGGTTTCGTTGGAAGAGGAACGGTGACGAACGGAGAAATCAGGGTAAAAGGGGAGCGAACGCGGGGTTGTCAGCGAAAGGGCGCGTTGCTCCCTTTTTGCGTGTCTATCGACTCGCCCCGCTCCGGCGAAAGGAGTGAGAAAGGGTTGAAGGAATGCGCCGTATCCTCTCCGGAATTGGACCGGATCCTCCGCCTGATGGGGGGATTTCATTATCCCTGGTTCATCGCCGGTGGGTGGGCTTTGGATCTTGCGTGCGGCAGGCAGACGCGTGCCCATGAGGATGTGGATCTCTGCCTTTTCCGGGAACACCTCGTTCCGCTCCTTCGGTTTTTCGAAGATTGGGAGAAAGCCGTGGCGGTACCGGGGGAGGAGCGTTTGGTTCCCTGCCGTTCGGAAAGGGATGTGGAACCTCCCCGACACGAGCTCCATTTTCGCAAAGAAGGCCGGTCGGTCGAATTTTTGTTGATCGATCGGGAAGGAGACGAGGTCCTGTTTCGGAGAGATCCGTCAATCCGGATGCCCCTCGGACAACTGGCGAGGAAGGACCCGCTGGGCCGACCTTACGTCTCCCCCGCCTGGCAACTGCTCTTCAAGGCGAAAAATTCCCGTTCCAAGGACGAGGCGGATTTCCTTACGCACCTTCCCTTTTTGAACGGGGAGGAGAAGCGGTGGCTGCTCTCCGCACTCCGGATTCACCATCCCTCCAGTGGTTGGATCGAGCGGTTGGAAAATGAAGTGTAGACAGTCAAGGAGCCGTGGACAGGGAGTCCATGGCCGTGATTGGAATCGGCTAGTTGGTGGAAATCGCCTTTCCACGCCCGGGGAAGAGGGCCGTGAGCGGTAAAGGTGGGCGGAGGGAAAGCCGAAGTTGCGAAACGGACGTCATGCCGGAAGCGGGGGGAGGGATACAAGGGAACCGCCCGGATAAGCGCGTATACCTCAGAAACCGGTTGCGTTGGATCGTGCCCTTGACCGGACCATCCCGTTTCATCCAAAAACGATCGGCGATCGCATGGTCGAATGCCGGAAACAATTGTCGCATCTAAATATCCGGGTTTATGTTGACATCATCCGCTCGAGCCGGGTTCATCCCCCTATTGATGGACAACCCGTTTAAATCCGATGCCGGATCAGAGGCAACGCCAGCGCCGTTTGATCCCCCGGCATGGGTTCGGAAGTCTCAAAGTCAAACCCGGCCCATCGGTATAATCTGATGGCTTTATAGCACCACGTATCCGTCGGGATATACATGGTGCAACCCCTTCGATCTCGACCATTCGTCTGACGCCTTCTGCGATAATCGCTTTTCCCAACCCCATTCCTTGATGGGGCTCTTTCACCGCCACCCAACGCACAAAGGGATGATGCCGTTTTCCCGTATAACCCCACCAGGCCGTGAAGGTGGCAACTTTTTCTCCGTCCCCCTCTTTTTCGATGAAAGGGTCCGGCGCTTCACTTCATCGGGATAACAGGCAAATTCCTTTTTGAAGTATTCCGCGGCCTCTTCCTGCTTTGCGAAGTCCTGGACAGAGGTTTCAATTTCTCCCCAGGCCCGCTCATTCCGTCCCGGTAAGCCGTAAAAGCAAACCCCCGGGGCAAATCCGCCCGGGGCAGCGGAGTGCCGGCCCGCCTTCTCAAGATGATTCGATAAAAGGGCAAGCTTTTGTCTTTCATGATTTCCCTCCTAATCGGCTTCGAGGAAGGCCCCTCCCCCATCGCCAGGATGGACATGCCGAGGACGAAGACACCTCGGTTTCCCCGCCGATGGAGTGAGACGAGATCTTGTTCCGCAGGGAACCATTGAACCGGGTGTTCCCCGGTCAATTGGCGCGGAAGAACCCGATAGGTCGTCCGTGCGTCTCAACCGCCTGGAAACTCTTTTCAAGGCGACATTGTCCCTCACCGGTGAAAAGCTGCTTTGCTGTTTTTTTGCAAAAAAAGGATCAGAAGACCCGCTGGGACTTCTGACCCGAGAAGAAGAAAGCGCGGTCTTTCGCCGAGCGGCTGCCACTGCATGGAATAAAATCGCGAAACATGGATCCCCCAAGTCCTTTGTCCATTCGTCTGAAGAGTTCAGATGCTGCCATGAATCCCGCTGCCTGGTCATACCTTTATCACTCAACCGGTTCCACCTTTCCGGTATGGACGTCGTAGATGCCACCGAAGATCCGGACATCCTCCGGAATCAGTTCGGATTGTTTCAGTTTCTCCATGTCTTCCCTGACGCTTTCCTCGAGATCCCTGAAGGGCAAAAAGTCGACCTTTCGCGCTTCCTTCCCCGCCTTTTCACCAAGGGTTTTTTCTATTCGCGCATACAGGTCCTCGTTCTTAAAGGTGAGCATTCCACAGTCGGTATGGTGAATCACGATGATCTCTTTTGTATCCAGCAGCTGTTCAGAGATGACCAAGGATCGGATGACATCTTCAGTGACACGGCCGCCGGCGTTCCGGATGACGTGGATATCACCGAGCTGTGCATCCAAAAACGACAATGGATCCAACCTTGCATCCATACAGGTCACAAGGGCAACTTTACGAGCAGGGGAAGACGGTAAATCTCCCTGATTGAACCTCTGGGCGTATGCCCGATTGGACTCGAGCAAGGCCTTGGCGTTGCTGGTGGGCTGATTTTTCATCGCACTTACCTCCCCAATGAAGGATCCCGAAGGTGCACATCCACCGTTATGCGGTTTTTACTTCCTGGCGTGGAGAAGGATTCGACAGACGGGACGATGGATTTGTCATGTAATCTGATAGGAATTATATTTATTTTGCGGGAAGTAGTATAATTGATGAATCTCGACCTGTCAAATCCTATCCCTTTACATCACATCAAACGGTCGGATCAACGGATCACCGGACAGCTTTTGCCGCCGAAAGGGAAGTGTTCGAAACGGACTCCTTCTCCGGGGCATTTTTTCTTTGGAGCCACGCCCGGTATCCCATCCAGTAGAACAGGATGCCGCAGACCGTCAGGAGGGCGATGAGGCCGAACGCGGCCTTGCCGCCGTGGGATCCGAGCAGCCATCCGCCGAGGGCGGGACCGATGAAGAAGCCGACATTTCGGAAGCTGTTGGCTCCGAAGTAGGTCCCCCGAAGGGATTCGGGAGCCAACCGGTTGATGAACAGGCTGCTGGTGGGAAAGGTCAGGATTTCCCCGATCGTCAGGATGAACATGCCTAGCGCCATGACGATCCAGTGTTCACCGATGGCAAAACAACCCAGACCGAGGCCGAACAGGAGGCTGCCCAATCCCAGGTTTCCGATCAGGGAGCGCTTTTCCGCCCAGCGGGTGACAAAGACCTGCAACAGGATGACCGTGACGGCGTTCATCGTGAGAAGCGCCGGGTACAGAGCGTTGTTTTCCCCGAACAGGGTTTTCAGGTGCAGGGGCAGGGTGCTTTCGATCTGAGCGTATCCGGCTTGGCCGAGGATTCCCCCCAGGATGAACCAGCCCAGAGCGGCGTCCTTGCGGATCACCCGCAGGGCGGCGGTGAAGCGGGTCCTTTCCGGCGGCGCGGCCGGAGCGGCCGGAGCAAATCGGTTCATCATGATCAGGAGTGCGACGGCGTACAGCAGATAGGCGCCTCCGGTGATCCAGAAGGTGATCTTCCCCGACACCATCCCCAGATATGCGCCGATCAGGGGACCGACGGCGGCGCCCACATTGATGGCCATGTATCGGAAACCGAAGACCCGCATCCGCTTGTCCGGCGGCGTCACATCGGCCAGGAGCGCCTGGCCGGTCGGTTCAAAGAACGAGCGGCAGAGCCCGTTCAGCAGGTTCAATATCAGAAACAGGGCGGCTTCTTCAGCCATCGCAAATCCCCAGAAGACGACCGCCCACACGAACAGCGTCGACAACATCACCCGTTTGCGGCCAAAACGGTCCGACAGATTTCCGCCGAGGAAACCGCCGAAGGTGCTGGCCAGCGCCCCGGCTCCCACGATCGTTCCGGTGACAAACGGATCCAGCCCGGTGGTGCGGGACAGATACAGAGCCAAAAAGGGGAGGCTCATAAAGGACGCGGTCCGGGCAAAGGCGGTGCCTCCGACGAGGACCCAGACCAGGGGATGATAGGTGCGAAGGACGTTCAGGATTCTTTCCATGAGGTTGTGCCCCTCCATCTCCAGGAGATGCTTCCATTATGTGCTGGAAAAAGGGGAACAAAAAGAGTAAACTTATCTTAACTCTTTCACCCTTTTGAGGAGGGGCGGCAGTGAACTTGGTCGAACACTACATCAAATTGCGGTCCGCCTATCCCCCCGGAAAGGGAGAAATGGCCGTGACGGTGGCGGAATTGGCGGAGACGCTGTGCTGCACCCGACGAAATGTGAAGCATCTGATCCGAAAAATGGAGGAGCGAAAATGGATCCGCTGGATGCCCGGAAGCGGACGGGGAAATCGGTCGGTTCTCATCTTTCGGCGGGGGCTGGAGGAGATGGCCGTTTCCCATTTTACCGATTTGCTGGAGAAGGGGCGGGTTCATGATGCGATGGAGTTTCTCCGCCGTGAGGAACTTCCGGAAGAGGTGTGGGAGCAGTGCCGGGAGCGCCTCCACGTCCGGCTGGGGCTGCAGGTGGAGCAGGCGGACAACCGGCGGAGGGAAGTGCTGAAAATCCCCCTTTACCGTAAGCTGACCACCCTGGATCCTTCCGCGGTGTCGGTGGTGGCGGAGTGTCATTTCGTTCGCCAGGTGTATGACACCCTGGTTCATTATGATGCAGAAACGCGTCAGCTAAGGCCCCACCTGGCCCATGCGTGGGAATCGGATTCCGCTCATGCCGAATGGACTTTTTATTTGCGAAAGGGGGTCCGGTTTCACGACGGGAGATTGCTGTCGGCGGAGGATGTCCGCCACACCTTCCTGAGGTTGATGGAGGCGCCGAACAGCGTGATGCCGTGGCTGGCGCGTTACATCGCCGAAATCGAGGTGATGGACGAACACGCCATCAGGTTCCGTTTGACGGATTCTTTGCCCTTTTTTCCCCGTTTTCTCGGAACCGTCAACACATCGATCCGTCCCCGCGAAGCGTCTGCCCGGCGACATGTGGGGACAGGTCCCTTTCAGATCCGGGAGCTGTCGGACAGCCGGGTGGTGTTTGAAGCCTTCGACGGTTATTTTCGGGAGCGTCCGCTGCTGGATCGGATCGAGCTTTGGCTTGTTCCGGGGGAGAAGAAGGGGGAAGCGCGGTATCAGTTGCCGGGGGAGGATGAAGGCGGCGGCGAGCGGGAAGTGCTGTTCGAACAATTTGCCTGCGAGATGCTGGTTTTCAATTTTCGCAGGCCCGGACCGCAGCATGATATCCGTTTTCGTCGGGCGATGCGGGCGATTTGCGACCGCAGGCGGATGGTGAAAGAGCTGGGGGGGAACGACCGGTTTCCTGCCGACAGCATGTTGCCGGAAAAGAGCCGGTCGGCGGAGGTTTCGCCATCCTCCCTGGATGAGGCGCGTTCGTGGTTGGAGGGGAGCCGTTACGCCGGGGAGACGCTGTCTCTGTACTATTTTGACCAATCGGAGGGGAATTGCGGGACCAAAGCCAAGGTTGCCGACTGGATTCGGAGACGGGCGCAGGCGGTGGGGGTGCGGATTTCGCCCGTTCCGGTGCCGATCGACTGGCTGTACCGCAAAGAATTGGAGGAAAAGGCCGATCTGTTTTTGATGGCGGACGTCTTCGATTCGGATTTTGAGTCGAGCTGGTTCATGTTTTTCCGCAATGTCAACCTGTTTCGCCGCTTTTTGGATCCGGACCGTCTGAACGACGTCGACCGCCGGACGGATCGGTTTGTCCGCGGGTCGTCCGCGGAGGATCGGCGGAGGATCATCGACGAAGTGGAGGAGTTTCTTCACCGCGATTTGACGATGCTGTTTCTGTGTCACCTGTACAAGCGGATCAAATATCCCCGGAATCTTCAAGGGATGACCTTCGACTCCTTCGGCTGGGCGGATTTCCGGAAGTTGTGGATCCGGCCATGCGGCGGGAGGTCGGACGTCGCGCGTTCGGGATGAGTCGCGGGGGAGGTCTCCGTTCGGATAGAAGCACGAAATCGCAATATAATGGTCTCAAAAGACATTTTCTCACAGGCTTTTTGCTCCCGAAGGGGGAGAGCCGTAACGAAACCGGTTTTGCGAAAAGAGATGCCGGACATGTCTTCCCGCCGAGGACGGGACATGTTACGATGGGTTGAAAAAGGGACAATGGGGAGTGACGGGAGTGGAGGAATGGATTCTTTTTTTGTTGATCGGCTTGCTCTCGGGAACGGTCGGCAGTCTGGTGGGTTTGGGCGGCGGTGTGGTCACAGTCCCTTCCCTGCTGCTGATAGCCGCCCTCTTTCCGGAATTCCGACACCTCACCCCCCAGGTGGTGGTCGGCACGTCGCTGATCATGATTGTCGTGACCGCCTTGTCGTCCACCTTGACCTATGCCCGGCAGCGCCGGGTGGATTACCGCAGCGGATTGCTTTTTTTTGCGGCGAGCGGTCCGGGGGCGGTGACGGGGGCATACCTGAACCGCTTTTTTGAGCCGGATTCCTTTTACATCGCCTTCGGGGTCTTTATGATCCTTGTCTCCATCGTCTTGACTGTGGGGGAGCGGGGGAAGGGGCGCTCCGTCAAATGGAGCGTCACCCGGGAATTTACCGATCCGGACGGCACCGTTCACCGGTACGGTTATCACCGGCCGACGGCCCTAGCCGTCTCCTTTTTGGTGGGGCTTGTCTCCAGCCTGTTCGGCATCGGCGGAGGGGCCCTGATGATGCCGGTGATGGTGTTCCTCTTCCGTTTTCCGCCCCATGTGGCCACCGCCACATCGATGTTCATGATCTTGTTCTCGTCCATCATCGGCAGTTTGGGACACTTGGTACAAGGGAATGTGGAATGGAAAGCGGCGCTGTTCATCGCCCCCGGGGCGTGGTTCGGCGGTCGGTTGGGAGCCTGGATCTCCAGCCGCCTCAGCAGTCGGGGACTGCTCATCGCCCTTCGTCTGGCTTTGTTGTTGGTGGCGGTGCGCATGATTTGGGAAGGGGTGTCCTAACTCCCGGGCTTTGTTCCCGCCGTCACGGCGCGTCGGACTTTATCAAATAGGGCTCAGTCACCATCGGAAGGACGCGCGGGAAGGCCGATCATCGCGCGGATAGGAGGATTGCTGTGACTCAGCTGAAATATCTGCACATTCTGCACACGAACGATCTCCACAGCCACTTTGAGCGGATGCCGAAGATCGCGACGCTCCTGTCACAGCTTCCGCGGCAAGGGAACCGCGGGGAAGAGGCGTGGATCGCCGTGGACGTCGGAGACCACATGGACCGGGGAAGGATGGAGACGGAAGGAACCGGCGGGATGGCCAACCGGGCGGTGTTGGAGGCCACCGGTTATCAGGTGGTCACGCTGGGAAACAACGAACTGCTCACCTTTCCCCGGGAGGCCCTGGATCGGGTGTATGCGGACGTTCCCTTTTCCGTTGTCGGGACCAATATCGAAGCCGTCCGGGGTGATCGGCCCGAATGGTTGAAAAAGTGGGCGATCCGCGAGATGGGGGGCATTCGCGTCGGCTTTCTGGGGGCGACCATTCCTTACCCGATTTTTTATGAATTGATGGGTTGGCGGCTGTCCGATCCCCTGGAGGTGCTCGCCGAGTGGGTACCGCGGATCCGTGGGGAAGTGGATGTGCTCGTGCTGCTTTCCCATCTGGGTCTGCCCATGGACCGCCGCTTGGCGGAAGAGGTGCCGGGGATCGACCTGATCCTGGGCGGACACACCCACCACCTGCTGGAGGCACCCGAGCGGGTCGGAAACACCTTCATCGCCGCGGCGGGCAAGTTCGGCCAACATGTGGGACATGTCACGCTGGAGTGGGATGCCGAACGAGGGCGCATCGCCGGCGGGTCGGGACGGGTGCGTCCTGTGGAGGGAATCGGCGATTCCGAAGAGATTCTTCGTCGGATCGAGCATCACCGGCAGGAGGGAAAAAAATTTCTTTCCAGCCCGATCGGGCGTTTGGATCGCCCCCTCTCCATCGATTGGTACGGGGAGTCTCCCCTGGGCAACCTCTTGGCGGACGGATTGAAGGAATGGGTGGATGCGGAAGTGGCCCTGGTCAACGCGGGACAACTGTTGGGCGGACTGGACAGCGGACCGGTGACCAAGGGGCGATTGCATCAGATCTGTCCACATCCGATCAATCCGTGTAAAATGGTCCTGACGGGGCGGCAAATCCTGCGGACGCTGGAGGAAGCCCTGCTGGAGGAGTTTCAGCGCCTGGAGATCCGCGGCTTTGGATTTCGGGGTGAAAGGTTGGGGACGATCAACGTTTCCGGGCTTCAGGTGGAGTACCACCCCGAGGCGAAGCCCTATCAGAAGATCCGCTCCGTCCGCGTGGGGGGCCAGCAGTTGGTGGAAGACCGAAAATACCGGGTGGCGAGCGTCGATATGTTCACCTTCGGCGTAGGGTACTTCGAGCTTCAAAACGGAGAAGATATCCGCTATTATCTGCCTGAATTTTTACGGGATGTGCTCGCCTGGCGGCTTCAGCGTCCGGGATCGGTCAGGGACTGTTTGGTGCCCCGTTGGATCCGGGTCTGAGACGACGCAGGGGATGTTTTCAGAGGGGAGAGGGATGGGCTACAATAGAGAGGAGGAGGGTTCTCCATGCGATTTGTCGACGAGGTTTATTCGCTATACCGGGATCAGTTGAACGACGAAGAAGAAGACCCGGTGACCCTGGTACTCAGTTTGTTGGAAGAACACACCCGGGAAGATATCCAGCGGTTGATTGATGAAATGAGCGAAGAAGAGATGTTTCAGATGATGGGGATTTATCTCGTGGAGATGTTGAAGATGAAAATGGCGCAGGAAGGAAAAATCCCTCTATGGAAACCGTCCTTCACTCCCCCCCATCTCCATTGAAAGGGCTGAAGGAACAGCGCTCCCTCCCCGGCATACCCTGATAGGGAATGAATCAAGGGAGGGAGTTCTTTTTGGTACGACTTCAACCGTTTGATGTGGACGGTCGCCGGGTGATCGGCGTGGAAGTGGCTCTGCCCAAGACGAAACTGCTGGTGTTGACGACGGACAAGGGATACATCATGTGCGGTGCGCTCGATGTGAAGTTGTTGAATGAAAAGTTGGCGGAGCGCAGGATATTGGCCGGCCGGGCTGTCGGCGTGCGCAGTTTGGAGGATTTGTTGGAAGCGCCGCTGGAATCCGTCACCCTGGAAGCGGAGCGCATCGGGATTTGCCCCGGGATGACCGGCCGGGAAGCCTTGCTGAAAATGGCATAACAGACAAATAGAACGCCCGTCATGCCGGAGAGGCTGGCGGGCGATTCCGTTGAAGCCCCAGTTCCTCCATCAACCGGGCGAAGTCCGGCGGCGGAGGCGCCGAAAAGGACATCGCTTCCTGCTTCAGGGGATGGGTGAAGGACAAGCGTTCCGCATGGAGGGCATGCCTTTCGATACGACCGCCGGGACCTCCATAAAGCCGGTCTCCCCACAGGGGATGGCCCAGATGGGAGAAGTGGACGCGGATCTGGTGCGTCCGGCCGGTCTCCAGCTTCGCCTCGATCAGGGAGGCCTGTTCGGTGGCGGCGAGAACCCGGAACAGGGTGATCGCATCGGCTCCGCCCTCCGCGACGCGCCGCCGGAGGGGGTGGGTCGGGTCCCGGTCGATGGGCAGGCGAATCGTGCCCGCCTCCCGGGCGAGGCGGCCCTTCACGATGGCGAGGTAGACCCGCTCGATGGACCGGCTTTTCAGCTGTCGGTCCAACAGCTGGTGCATGTAGGCGTTTTTGGCGATCAACAGCACCCCTGTGGTATCCCGGTCCAGCCGGTGCACGGGACGGACCCGCCCTTCAAAACCCTGTCTTTGCCAGTGAAAAAGGATGCCGTGGGTCAGGGTGCCCGTCTCCTTGGGATGGACGGGATGGACGTTGATTCCCGCCGGTTTGTCCACCACCATCAAATCCGCATCCTCATAGAGAAGACCGAAGGGAATCGGCTCCGGAGCCAGGTCGGACCGCTCCAGGGGCCGGACGGCGACGCGCAGGTGATCCCCTGCATTCACCCGGCGGCCCAGCCAGGGCATCCGACCGTTGAGCTGAATCCCGCGAGATCGGGTCAGGCGGTTGATCATCCGGTTGGAAAGGGAGAGAGGGCCCTTCAGGACCTCCTCCACCTTTTTCCCGTCCCATTCAGGAGGAATTTTGTACGAGATCCATTTGTTGTGGCGGGCACGGGTCTGCATTCGATCACCCCGTGATTTCAGTTGTTTCGTTATTCCTTCGCCGAAGAGGTGCGCCGCACCTTCGCGGAGGGCTTTCGGTCATCCGTCCGTCTGTGCAGAGTAGGAGCTCAATCGGTGGAGCCCAGCGCCTTGCCGAGGTTCTCGGCGTTTTTTTCCATGATGGAGAAATAGTCCTCCCCGGTTTCCGCCTCCCGGGGTTTGAGCCCTTCCAGGGAATTCAGCACCAGGGCCTCGGCACCCACTTCTTCTTTGACGGTCTTGGCCATGTTCCCCGGGACGAGGGAATCGAAAAATATGACCTTTACCCGGTGCCGCTTGGCCGCCTCGATCACCGCCTTCAACTCCTTCGGACCGGGCTCGTCGGAGGGGGACAAGCCGGAGATGGCGATCTGATGAAGTCCGTATCGGTCTGCCAGGTAGCTGAAGGCCGCGTGGGAGACGACAAACTCCCTTTTCTCCGCCTTGTTCGAGATCTCCCGGAAGGTGCGGTCTAGTTCGTCAAAGCGACGGGAGAGCTTCTCGAAGTTGGTCCGATAATCGGAGGCGTGATCGGGATCCGCCTTGATCAGGGCATCCCGGATCGCCTCCGCCATTTTTTTCGCCCTGATGGGATCCAGCCAGACATGGGGGTCCGCCTCTCTGGATCCGTTGGATCCGCTGTACAAGGGTTTCAGCGATGCGGAGGCATCGGCGATCACCGTCCGCTCGGGATCCAGGATCTCCTTGGCCTGACCGATCCATGCTTCAAATCCGATGCCGTTGTAGAGGAAGACGTCGGCTCGGCTCAACCGGGTCAAATCCTTGGGGGTGGGTTCAAAATCGTGAGGTTCCACCCCCGGGGGCACGAGCAGCGTGACGTCCGCATGCTTTCCGCCGATCTTTTCGGCAAAATCGGCGAGGGGATACACGCTGGCATAGATCTTGAGCTGATCGCCGGCCTCTTCCTGGGGCGCTTCCCCGGAGCAAGCGGCAAGGATTGAAGTCCATACAAGACATAAAGCTACCAACAGGTTTTTGCTGCGTGACATGGGGTTCACCCCTGACGGTCTTTGTGGAGAAAATCCATGTTCTATTATAGAGAGATGATGGCCGGTTGTAAATCGTAATAATTACGATTTTGAAAGAAGGCCCTTCGGATGCCCTCCCGCAGGTGAGGAGGGTCATTGCGGGTTTCAGATCGCCTCTTCTATAATAAAGGGAAAAGTTGCAGCTGATTTTACGGGGAGACCGCGGGCGCAAGGCCCTGCGGATCCGTCAAATGAGGGTGAACCATGGATCGGTACAATGGAAAGGTGGCTTTGGTCACGGGGGCATCGACGGGCATCGGGGCCGAGTTGGCGAAACGGTTTGCCGAAGGAGGATTTGATTTGGTCCTGGTCGCCCGCAGCCGGGACAAGCTGGAGCGGCTGGCGGAAGAAGTGAGGGAGCGCTTTGGCATCTCCGTCCGGATTGTCGTCAAGGATTTGTCCGATCCCGCCGCGTGCGGGGATTTGATCCGGGAGATGGAGGAGGCGGGGGTCGAGGTTCACGCGCTGGTCAATAATGCGGGAATCGGCGTGTACGGCCCCTTTATCGGAACCGATTGGGAGCGGGAACGGGAGATGATCCGGTTAAACATGGAGGCCCTCACCCGTTTGACCAAGGCGTTCCTTCCCGGAATGCTCCGGCGGGGAGAAGGGAAAATTCTCAATGTGGCATCCACCGCCGCCTTTCAGCCGGGTCCTCTGATGGCCGTCTATTACGCTTCCAAGGCGTACGTTCTCTCCTTTACCGAAGCGATTGCGGAGGAACTCCGGGGGACGGGGGTGACGGTGACGGCTCTCTGTCCCGGTCCCACCCGGACCGAATTCGGTGCCCGGGCGGGGTTCGGTACGTCCAAATTGTTTCAACGCGGGGAAATGGATGCGGAGACCGTCGCCCGGGAGGGATACCGGGGTCTCATGTCCGGCAGGAGGGTGGTGATTCCCGGACTTTCAAACCGCATGCTGGTCGGTTCGGTCCGGTTTTTGCCCCGCGGGCTGATCACGAGGATCATGAAGCGAATCCAGAAAACGCGGGAGGGCAAGGGCGGCGAGTGAGAATTCCCCTTGTTTACGGGAATTCGGGAAGGTCGGCGGCGGAAGATTGGCGAATTCTATTGTTACATCCGTTATTATCCATCCATTTGTATGCCAACCCGTTTCCATCGTGTCGTTCGGTCTTTGAAAAAGTTGGGGGAGGGTCATTATGGGTGTCATTGAAATGATCGATCCGGCGACGGGTGAACGTCTCGGGGAACTGGAAGAGACCTCTCCGGAGGCGATCGAGAGGGCCATGGTCCATGCGCGGAAGGCCTTTCGGCGTTGGGGGAACCTGCCCCTTTCGGAGAGGATGGATCACATCAGCCGTCTTCGCCGCTATATCGTCGAGCATGCCGATGAACTGGCGGCGACGGTGGTGAAGGATACGGGCAAAGTGCATCTGGAGGCGCTGATGACGGAAATTTTGCTTACGGTCGACTTTATCAAGTATTACGAAAAAAGGGCCGCCTCCATCCTGAAGCCGAAAAAGGTGCCGACGCCGATCACCCTGATCGGACGGCGATCCTGGGTGGAGTACCGTCCGATGGGCGTGGTGGCCGTCATCTCTCCCTGGAACTATCCCTTCCAGCTGGCGATGATTCCGGCCATCTCCGCCCTGGTCGTAGGAAATGCCGTGCTGATCAAGCCGTCGGAGGTGTCTCCCCTCACGGGCCTTCTGATCGAGAAGGTCTTCCGGAAGGTCGGGTTTCCGGAGGACGTGGTGCAGGTGATCCACGGCGGGAAAGAGGTGGGGGAACGACTGATCCAGGCGCGGCCGGACAAGATTTTCTTCACCGGCAGCGTCGCCTCTGGGAAAAAGGTGATGGCCGCCGCCGCGGAGCATTTGATCCCCGTTGACTTGGAGTTGGGCGGGAAGGATCCGATGATCGTCTTTGCCGACGCCGATTTGCGCCGGGCGGCGAACGCGGCGGTCTGGGGCGCCTTCACCAATGCCGGCCAAACCTGCATGGCGGTGGAGCGCCTTTACGTGGAGTCGTCGGTGTATGAGACCTTCGTCCAGATGGTGAAGGAACGGACGGAAGCCCTGCGGTTGGCGGAAGAGGAGTCCGACGTGGGTTCGATGACTTTCCCCCGTCAATTGGACATCGTGGAGGAGCATCTCGCCGATGCGAAGGAGAAGGGGGCGAAAATTCTTTGCGGGGGGCGGAGAACCGGTACCGACGGCCTCCATTTTGAACCGACGGTTTTGGTGGATGTGGACCATTCGATGCGGATCATGAGCGAGGAAACCTTCGGGCCGGTGTTGCCCATCATGCCCTTTGACACGGAGCAGGAAGCGATCCGCCTGGCCAACGATACCCCCTACGGCCTGAACAGCAGCATCTGGACGAAGAACCGCAAGAAAGCCCGCCGGGTTGCCGCGCGGATCGAAGCGGGAAATGTATGTATCAACGACGTCATGATCAACATGGTGAATCCGGGCCTTCCCTACGGGGGGGTCAAGTGGAGCGGGATCGGCCGATACCACGGGCCGGAGGGTCTCTTGAGCTTTTGTCACCGGGTGTCGCTGATTTCCCACCCGGGGCGGAAAAAGCGGGAGATCAACTGGTATCCCTATTCCCAACGGCAGACGGATGCGATCCGCTATCTGATCCGATTGCTGTACGGGAAAGGATTGCATCTGTCGATGAAGGAAATGTTCAATTTGGCCGTGCAGTTTCTGCGCCGGAAATAATCGGGGAAAAGAGGCGCCGACGGGGAGGAAATCGATTTGATGCGAAGGCGACGGGGGTATCTGAAGGGACTTTTGTTGTTGCTCATCCTTTTTCTGGGCTTTCCGGGGATGGCGGCGGGTGCACCCGGACAGATCCGACTGGAAGTTTCCCCGGGATATGACGGGGTGTACAAGGGGGATTGGGTGCCGGTTCGGGTAAAGATCAGCAATACCGGCGGAGACATCGAGGGAGAACTGGTCGTCCGCTCCGAACACATACCAACACCTGCTCCGGAAAGCCGCCTTTTTGTCGCGGAATCGGTGAAAGTGGCGGGGGGAACCTCGAAGGAGGTGACCCTTTTGTTGTCCGAGCCGGGGTTTTTGGCGGATGCGACGATCCAGTTTCGGACCGACGGCAGGGTGCTGGCCCGGGAGAAGATCGAAGGGGAAAGGGTTGCGGATTCGGAGTTGCTTATCGGGGTGTTGAGTCATTCTCCGATCCTGTCTTCCCATATCAATAGGTGGGTGGGGACGGCCGATGCTCCCCGCGCCTGGGTGCAGCTTTTGAAGGCGGAGGAGATTCCGGAGAAGGATGCGGGCTTGTCCGGACTGGATGTGTTGGTGGTGAACGGCATCGATCTCGGCTCCCTCGGTTCTTCCCGGCAGAAGGCGATCCGCCGTTGGGTGGAAAAGGGAGGCCTGCTGGTGGTGGCGGGGGGGCCGTCCTTTGATTCAACCCTCGGGGATTGGAGATCGATGCTCCCGGTGAAGGTGGAGGGGAGGACGGCGCTGAAAGATCTGAAGCCTTTCAGCCGGTGGGGAAAAGTTCCTGACCTGGATTCGCCTTTGCCCGTCAGCCGGACCCGTCTGGCCGACGGGGGCCGATCGGTGATCGCTGCCGGGGACCTTCCACTGCTGGCCCGGCGTCCCGTGGGAACGGGGGCGGTGGTGTACACCGCCTACGATTTGACGGCGGCCCCCTTGGCCAAATGGGACGGTAACGAGCGGCTGTGGCGGGAAATGCTGATCCTGGGCGGTGGTGAGGGGTCGTCGCTTCGGTCGACGGTCACCTTCGATCCGACCCTGGAACAGGCGATTTTGCTGATGCCCCACTTGCGGCTGCCCAGCCTTCCCGCGGTGGCGATGCTCTTTTTGGCGTATGCGTTGGCGATCGGTCCGATCACCTATTGGATTCTTTCCCGGATGAATCGGCGGGAATGGGCCTGGTGGATCATTCCGTCCTTGGGAATCGCGATTGCCCTGGGGGTTTATACCTACGGGAAGGTCGTCCGGGGAGACGATGTGCTGGTGCACAATCTCGCTTACGTGGAGGCGAAGAATTCGGGAGAAGCGCGGGTTCTGGGCGTTTCCGGCTTTATCACCCAGGAAGCGGGAGCTTATCGGCTGGAAGGGAGTCCGGAGATGTGGATGTGGCCGCTGTTTCATGGGGAGCGGAACCGCTCCGAGGTGGTGGTGTCCGGTCGACCATCGGTCACCTTCCACGGCGTGCCCCACTGGACCCTGCGGAAAGTGATCGTGGAGACGACGAAATCTCTGGACGGGGAACTTCGCGCCGTCGCCCGCTATGAGGACGGGACGTTGCGCGGGGAAGTGACCAACGGCACCCGCCTTCCCCTGCGGGATGTGACCGTCGACCTGGGGAGCCGCAGGCACCGGGTCGGTTCCCTTGCCCCCGGGGAGACGAGGGATTTTGAGACAAGCTATGTTCCGGACAGGGATGGCCGGGCCCGGAACGACTTCATGCCGGAGCCGATGCCGGCAGGGGACAGGGATCTGACGCGGGAAGATCTGATGCGGACCGTGGGCACAGGGATCCGCGTGACGGGCTGGACGGAGGCGCCGGTGTTCTCCTACGAAGTTCGGGACCATAAGACGAAGGCGGAAAATCTGGCGCAGGTGTTGGGACGGGTCGAAGTGATGCCCCGGCAGAAAGGCGAATCGATCCTGTGGCCCCGCGGAACCGTTCCCGTCCGGCCGCTGGGAGGGAGGAGTTCGATGCTCCGCCTTTCCGGGGGCATGGTGGCGGAAGAAGAATGGAAGGACCCGGTGCTGGTGGCCTACGATCTGCCGTCCGCACCTTCCGGATGGAAGCCGCTCCGGATCGATTTCGCACCGGAGGCGGATGTCGAAGTGTACGACTGGCGGAGGGGGAAATGGGTGAAGGCAAGCCTTCTGCCCGAAGAGCCTTCCGGTGATCTTTCCTCCTTCGTCTCGTCCTTTGGCCGGGTGGTGGTCCGGATGGAGCAGGCGGGTTCGTATCCATCCCTCGAGGTGGAAGGGCGGGTGGTTCGATGATGATCCGCACGGAGAACCTTTCCAAGCGATTCGGAGATGTGGTGGCGGTCAAAGACCTCAACCTGGAAGTGCGTAAAGGGACGGCCTACGGGTTTATCGGTCCGAACGGGGCCGGCAAGTCGACCACCATGGCCATGTTGGCCACACTGCTTGAACCGAGCGAAGGGAGAGCCTGGATCGGCGGATGGGAGGTGACGGAGCATCCCGACGAGGTGCGGCGCCTCATCGGGTACATGCCCGATTTTTTCGGGGTATACGATCGGTTGACCGCCGAGGAATACCTGGCTTTTTTCGCCGCCGGCTACGGAATCGACCCTTCCCGGCGCGAGGGAATCATCTCCCGGCTGCTGGAGCTGGTCAACTTGGCGGACAAAAGGGACGCCTATGTGGATGACCTCTCCCGCGGGATGAAGCAGCGGCTGGGATTGGCCCGCTGCCTGGTCCACGATCCTGAGCTCCTCATTCTGGATGAGCCGGCCTCCGGTCTGGATCCCCGGGCCCGGATCGAACTTCGGTCCGTCCTGCGGGAATTGAAGTCGATGGGCAAGACGATCTTCATCAGCTCCCACATCTTGCCGGAGCTGGCCGATTTCTGCGATGCCATCGGCGTGATGGAGCGGGGAAAGCTGGTGGCTGCAGGGGATGTCCGGGAGATCACGGGCCGGATCAAAGGGGGGCGGACGGTGGAGATCCATTTGTTGGAGGACGCGGAACGGGCCGCAAAGCGGTTGGAAGGGGAGCAAGGGGTCACTTCCCTCCGGGTGGATGGGCGCAAACTGACGGTGGGGCTGGAGGGGGATGAGCGAAGACAGGCGGAGCTCCTATCCCTTTTGATCGCCGAAGGCATTCCCGTGTACCGGTTTGAGGAGATCTCCACCGACATCGAGGATGTCTTTTTGAAAATCACGGGAACCGGGGAGGAGGGGAGTCCATGAACCGACGGTTGCCAATCTGGGATCACCCGGTACTGAACAAGGAATTCCGCCAGCGGATGCGGATTGCCCGCACCCCCTGGATCATATTCCTTTATTTAGGCATTGCGGGGACGCTGATTTTCGCCTACATGTTTCTGATCGCCCATCCCGCCGGTGTCTTCCATCCGGAGGGGTCCCGGTTTCTGTTCATCGGTTTGTCGATAATCCAGCTGGTTCTCCTCGCCTTCGTCGTTCCCGGATTGACCGCGGGGGTGATCAGCGGGGAGCGGGAGCGGCAGACCCTTTCCGTGCTTCTGACCATGCCCCTTTCATCGGGCGGGATTATTCTCAGCAAGTGGATTGCCGCCCTCGCCTTCGTGATCCTGTTGATCCTGTCCTCTCTCCCCCTATACGCCTCCGTTTTTCTGTTCGGGGGCGTATCTCCGGCGGAGCTCCTTTACACCATCGTCCATCTGCTGGTTACGGTGTGCTTTTGGGGAGCGCTCGGCGTTTTTTTTTCCACCTTGATCCGTCGGACGGGAGTGGCGATGGTGACCACCTACTGCACCGTGGCGATGATCATGGTCTTCCTTCCCGTGGCGCTGTATTTCATCAACCAATTTTACGAGCGGTTTGTGGATCGGCCCCCTTCGCCTTCTCCGCTGGTCGTCGAACTGTTGCCCGGCCTGCACCCCGTCATGACGCAACTGTCGGTTTTTTACGGTGAAATGGCGGGGATGGACGGGGGGATCGACATCTATTGGATGTATGTGGCGGTCTATGCGGTTCTTTCCGCTGTGTTGCTCATCGCCGCCTCTCACTTGCTTTCCCCCGTCCGCCGGAAGAAGAAGAGTTCATCTCCGGGTTCCCCGGAAGGGGACTCTTGATGGTATGTGAGGAGAAATCGAAGGTGACGGGCTCCGGTTGGGGCATCGGACCGGGCTTTGCAGTGTAAAAGATCCGGGATGAAGGGAGGCAAGCCGTGTTGGAGGGATGGTTTCTGGTGGTGCTGTCCGTCCTCGGGATGATCGGGGGCGTGATCGCCTACAAACGATATGTTTCCAGGTTGGATGGAATAACGGATGAAGAGGATTTTTTGTCCCGAAATGACCAGGAATTTAAGCGATTTGCCAGGAAATACGGCATCATCGGAATAGTGCTCACCGGATTTATGGGAATTGTTACTACCCGGATTTCTCCGGGAGTTTCCGCGGATGTGCCCCTGTTCTTGGCGATCGTCCTTTTGATTGTCCTTTTCGGTTTGTTATCCATCTACTTCATGACAGCGAACATTCTCCGGGATCCCCGTTCTTCCGCAAAGGTTAAAAAAGATATGACCTATTCAATGATCATCGCCGCTTGGATGCTCATCGCATTTTCAGGGCTTCCCGTCGGGATTTTTCTCGGCATGATCGAGTTGAGCTCCAACAGGTGAGTTCGACCTGGGAGAAACCTGCGAAGGATATTTTCTCCGACGGCTTTTTTGAGACGCCATTGCGGCATGTTTCCGCCGCGATCAGGAAAATCTTCCGTTTCTCTGTCAAATAAGGTATTTTATTTATAGCTTCACTGTTCGGCCCAAGATCGCAGTCTCTTGGGCCTTCTCATTGGCTCTTTTCATTGCTTGTAATCAACCTTGGGAGAGAGGAGAGAGACCCGTTGTTGGATCCGGCATGGTCTTTGGTGATCGCGTCGGCCCTAGCAGTGATCGGAGGGCTGATCGCCTACAAACAGATGGTTTCCCACCTCGCGGAAAGCTCCTCCGAGGAGGAATTTTTGGCCCGGAGGCAACAGGCGTATTCGCGATTTGCCGTCAAATTTCTCATTTTCGAAGCAGTTCCGATTCTTTTCTTCTTATACGGCATGTATCAAATGATGAGTTTGGAGACGGCTGAATCCGCGGATGTAACCCTGCCCTTGATCGCCGTTCTCTTGATCGCCCTTTTCGGCTTGTTGTCCATTTATTTTACGACCTCGCAGATTCTTCGGGATCCCCGCTCCACCGCCGGGATGAGAAATTACATGACTTCCATGTTGATGATATCGGCATCCCTGGTCCATTCGATCCCGCTGGTCTCCTTTGTCATTTTTCTCATGGTCATCATGGGCATGGTTTGAACGGAGCATAGCAGGGAAATGGCCCCGTAAAGGGGCTTTTTCAAATGGGACAAAGTGCCCGCCGGGACGGCCGTTCGGAAGGGAAGTTTACCCTGCATATCCGTGATCACCTGTCACAGTCGGACCTTTCACCTCGTCATAGGGGTGAAAAGGTTTTTGGGGGTGACCGTTGTGAATCAGAAGACGATCCTTGTGGTCGGTGGCGGGTATGCCGGGTTGTCTGTCGTCGACTCGCTGCGGAAGACGTTCAGGGAACGGATCGGGAAATCGATCCGGCTGGTTCTGTTGGATAAAGAGCCCTATCATTTCAAAAAGGTGCGGCTCGTGCAAGCGCCGAGGGAGAAAGGAGTTCCCCTTCGCGTTCCCTTCTCCGCCTTTGGCTGGGACGACGTGGAGCGGTTGCAGGGTGAACTCACCGGTGTGGAACCGGATCGCGGGCGCGCCATCTACACTCGGCCCGATGGGAAGACAGATACCATTTCCTTCGACCGCCTCGTGCTCGCCGTGGGCAGTGTCGTGCGCCATCCGCCGGAGGGCAGCGAAGGGTTTGCCCTGCGGAATATGGAGGATGCGGAAGCATTGCGCGATACCCTTCGTCGGGTCGGTCAAAGAGCGTCCCCGTCCGGCAGGAAGTCGGAACCGTTGTGTGCGGCCGTGGTCGGCGGCGGGATCACCGGCATTGAGACGGCGGCGGAACTGGCATACCGGCTGCGCGAGGAAGCGGTGGCGCACGGCATGGAGGAGGACCGGGTGCTTGTCCGCCTGATCGATGCGGGTCAATACCTCTTCCCGGAAGCCGGCCGGCGGGTTGCCCATCGCCTGGAAAAACGCCTCAAGCGGATGGGAGTGGAGGTTCTCCACGGGGTCAAAGCGTTGAGATGCAACGAGGGGATCGTGCATCTCGACAACGGGAAGACGATTCCCGCACAGCTCTGCGTCTGGGCGCTGGGGGTGGAACCCAATCCCCTCTTGCGCCGTCTGGGCCTTCCCCTGCACGATGACGGACGGTTGCTGGTCGATCCGTGGTACCGCGTGAAAGGGCATGAGACCCTTTATGCCATCGGTGATTGCGCCAGAGTGACCGATCCGAAGACCGGCAAACCCAACGGAATGACCTGTAAAGAGGGGATTGTGCAGGCTAGGCGCCTGGCCGAAATTATCCGCGCCCAGATGGACGGCTTGTCCGCACCCGCCCACACCAGCTTTCCTTCGCTTTGTTGCATCGGCCTGGGGCCGAAGGACGGATTTATCTGGGCGCGCAAATGGGGGGTCGATTTCATATTGACCGGCCATCTCGGAATGAAAGTAAGGGAATACACATGGAACGCAGCCAGCTTGATGAAGTGAGGGCTTTGTATCGGGAGCACCGCCCGCTTTTGTTCTCCTTGGCCTATCGCATGCTGGGCATCGTTTCCGATGCGGAGGATGTGGTTCAGGACGTCTTTTCCCACCTGAACGACGTCAACCTTTCGTCGATCGCCAACAAAAAGGCGTATCTGTGCAAAATGATTACGAATCGCTGCCTGGACGTGTTGAAATCGGCACGAAAGAAACGGGAGACGTACGTCGGCCACTGGCTTCCGGAACCCCTGCCGTGCGATTTGCGGGAAGGCGGAGAGGATCCGCAGCAATCGATGGTTCACAGGGAGATGGTTTCCTACGCCGTGCTCGCGCTCTTTCAACAACTCAACCCGGTGGAACGGGCGGTGTTTTTCCTGCGGGAAGCCTTCGCCTTCGATTACGGGGAGATCGCCTCGATGCTGAACAAAACGGCGGCAAACTGCCGAAAGATTCACAGCCGGGCCAAGGCGAAGATCGCAATGGAACAAAGCCGTCGCCTGCATGAACCGGAAAACACCGATGCCGTCGTGACCGCCTTTTTGAAGGCGGCAAGGAGCGGTGAGGTGGAACCCTTCGCCCGACTTCTGGCGGAAGACGCCGTCCTCTACTCCGACGGCGGGGGCCGCGTGCCGGCCGCGATCCGCCCGATCGAAACCCGCGAACGCATCCTGCGATTTCTTTTCGGCCTTGTCCGCAAGGCGGAGGAGATGGCCCTTTCGCTGGAAATGCGGCCGATCCGGATCAACGGCGAAACGGGCGTCATCATCCGCAACCAGGAGGAGATTTTCGGGATCATGGCTTTTCAATTGCGCGGCGGACGCGCGGCATCCGTCTTTCTGCTTCGCAATCCGGAGAAGTTAAAACCGCTTTCGCGGAATTGACTCCGTCCTGCAAAAAAGACCCGTGGGACGGGTCTTTTTTTCTATACGCGGCGGGTTGCGCTCGAGTGTCTCTGCCATTGCATCAAGGAGGTGCTTCCCCCGGTGTGCGGGCAAATGCCGGTCGGGCTAAAAAGGAGAGCCGTCGCCGATCGGCGAATGAAATATACGGAACGTGAAAAAGCGCAAATCTTCGAGAGGATGAAGTCCATGTCCGAAAGAAACGCCGTACAAGCCCTCGTGGACGAACACGAGCGGGTGCTGCGCCATCTGATGGCCATGATGAACCGCTGGCCGGGCGACGCGTTGGATCGGCCGGTGAAGGATTTCGGAACGGTCCGCGATTTGATGGTACATATCGTCGACAGCCTGTTTGCTTACTTCCAGTGGGTGAGGGAAAAGCTGGAACTGGAGGAGAACGTCTCTCCGCCCCTGACGCGGGAGGCGCTGAACCGCCTTCACTCCCCGGCGGATTGGGAAAGGGCGATCTCCCTGAGCCTGCCGTATTGCCGGGAGGCGACCGCCGGTGTTTGCGACGACGATCTGGGGAGGGCGTTTCCCGCTTCCTGGAACGAGAGGGAAATCTATATGGTGGAACAGATGCTGGAGCACGCCATCGTTCACGTGTGGAGACACGTTCGTCAGCTGGAGGGTCTGGGGTTGTGACGCCTCCATTAAGGCGGAGCTCGATCCCGTCTGGGAAAAGGGAGGATCCCTTCCGCCCGGGATGCCGGGGATGTGACCGGGGAGCAGATCCGAGTGCATTCCTCCCCGGAGTGAGCCGTTCATGGTTTTTTTAAGGATTATGAAACGAAATGTAGGGGGGATCCGCGGTGATTGTTCGGCAACAGGGGAATCGGTTCGTTCTGTTCCGCCAGCACGACCATGCCCTGGTTTCCGCCGATTTTGCGCTGCGCCTGAAGGAGATCGACCGATTCCACCCGTCTGCGGTCTTTGCCATCGCCATGCATGATGTGGGTTGGCGGCCTCTGGACCGGGAACTGTTGTGGAACGAGGAGGAAGACAAGCCCTACTCCTTCATGGACTATCCGCTCGAGCCCAAATTGCCCGCCTACAAAGCCGGGATCGAACGGGTGGAGGCGGAGGATCCGTACGCCGGCTGTCTGTGCAGCATGCATTATGCCTCTTTTTTTGAGGGGGTTTCGGACCCGGCGGCGATCCGTTTTCGGGAGGAGGAGCTGACCAGGCAGGAACGGTTGAAGACAGGGATGAATCCCGAAGAGCGGGACGGACTGGAGCGGGCACTGCATCTCCTCAAGTTCTGCGATTACCTTTCCCTGTTCATCTGCCTGAACGAGCCGGGCCAAAACACCTTCCCCTGGTTCCGGGAAGGCCTGGATTATTTCGGTCGGAAGCTGCTTCCGGTCTGGGAAGGAACCCGGCGGTTGCGCCTGTCTCCCAATCCCTTCCGGCAGCCCTTCACCGTCACGATTCCCTATCAGGTCGTCAATGCGGCGCGGGAACCGGAGGAGGAGGGACAGCTGTCCATCGACGTGGTTTGCTGAAATCGGACGGAGGAGGATTCCTGGTGAAAGTGAAAGGTTTCAATCACGTGACGATTCGCGTGTCGGATCTGGAGAAATCCCTGGGTTTCTACCGGGATCTGCTCGGGATGAAGCTGGTTCACCGGGGAAAGACCGATGCCTACCTGGAATGGGGGACGGCCTGGGTCGCCCTGGTGGAGAAGAAGGCGCAGGCCGGGGATCAAGGCGGGGATTCCGGCTTCGGCGTCGATCACGTCGCCTTCTCCATCGATGAAGAGGACTTCGATGAGGCGGCCCGCCGGCTGGAGGAGTCCGGGGTTCCCATCGTTCGGGGACCCGTGCGCCGGGGTGTCGGACGTTCCATCAACTTTTTGGATCCCGACGGCACTCAGCTGGAGCTGCACACCAGCAATTTGCAGGAGCGGATGACGGTCTGGTCGTGAGAGAAAGGTGGATTTTTGAAAGCTTGCCGCGATGTTTTGTGAGGCAAAAAAAGAGAGACCGGGGCGCCCGCAACCGTCGGGGACCATGGCGGGGATACTATCTGCTGATCAAATTGGCCTGTTGAACAAGCTAACTTCCACCGCGTCTCACCGGATCGGACGGCGACCCGTCGGCGGATGTGCGGACCCCTGCGTGAGCCAATCGGTTTTATGCCGAGGAGTGCGGAGAGTAAAACATCCCGATTCAGGGATGATTTTTTTACCCTTTGCATAGTCATAAAATGACTAGTAAAATAAATACTATGGCACGGTCATTTCAACGTTCACCCTTGGCATTGGCCATCCTCGTGCTCCTTGCGGAGGAACCCATGCATCCTTACCGAATGCAACAGCTGATCAAGGAACGCGGCAAGGATCTGGTCATCAATGTTCAACGGAGGGCCAGCCTCTACCAAACCATCCAGCGGTTGCTCCGGGCCGGTCTCATTGCGGTCAAGGAGACTTCCCGGGAAGAGAACCGACCGGAACGGACCGTTTATGAGTTGACCGAACAGGGTCTCGAAACGGCCCGGGATTGGCTTACGAGCATGCTTTCCAAGCCGAAGGAGGAGTTTCCCGAATTTCCGGCGGCTCTCTCCCTCCTTCCCCTGCTGGAGGTTGGCGAAGTTCTGCGCTGCCTGGAGGAGCGGGAGGCTGCCCTCGCCGAAAAGTTGTCCTCCCTCGATACAATCCTTCGCGAGGCGGGGGCCGTTTTGCCCAGACTGTTTTTGTTGGAGATCGAATATCTGCACGCCATGCTGAAGACGGAGGTGAACTGGGTCCGATCCCTGATCGACGATATGCGCTCCGGCCGGATCACCTGGGACCGTGAATGGCTCCGGGGGTATGCGGATTCCGGGGGAGGGGATGACTAACTCACCGCGGCCTGTTCGTCCAGGCTCGGCCTAAAAGGAGGCATTGCAGATGGCTGTAAAAACCCCGAAGGGGTACAAAGGAATCGGCATGAACGGCGTGATCGCCACGTGGTATGCCCGCAATACCAAGAAGAGCATCGAGGAATACAAAAGGGACGCCCAAAAGGTTGCGGAAAGGCTGTCGGGCGGGGAGGAGATCCTCGAACTGGCTCCGGGACCGGGATACTTGTCCATCGAGTTGGCGAAGCTCGGCAATTTTCGCATCACCGGTTTGGATATCAGCGAGACGTTTGTGGAAATCGCCCGGGAGAATGCCCGGGAGGCGGGAGTGAATATCGACTTCCGCCGCGGGGACGCCTCCCGAATGCCCTTTGAGGAAAACGCCTTTGATTTCATCGTGTGCCGGGCGGCCTTCAAAAACTTTTCCCGGCCGGTCGCTGCCCTGGACGAGATGCACCGTGTGCTGAAGCCCGGGGGCAGGGCGCTGATCCTGGATTTGCGGGGGGACGTTTCCCGGGAAGCCGTCGAAAAGCATGTGAGGGAAGATTTGGGGCTGAGCGGAATCAACCGGCTCATGACCCGATGGGCCTTCGAGTTCATGCTCATCAAACGGGCCTATACCAAAGAGGCCTTCGAGCAGTTGGTCTCGAAGAGCCGATTCAAGACCTGCGACATTCATGAAAGTGCAATCAGCCTGGAGGTTTGGCTTCAAAAGTGACCTTTTCCGCTTTGGACCGCGCCTTGGCGGTTCGATTTTTTCCGCGGAGCAGAGCGAATTCCGCCCACCGCCGATTTTCCGGTTCGGATCTTCGCTTTTCCTCGGCGGCAGTTTTGCAAGGGGAACTTTAGTACTGCTTTTTGCGGACGAGAAATCCTCCCGGCAGCGTGGGAGGATTTTCTCTTTGGCTGTCAGGGCGTCCGCCTTTTTGGGCCCGGAACGGCCTGCCGTCAGTAGTGGTGTCAGATAACGCATCGGCGGCACCCTGCTACTTGGATGCGCCTTGCGGGCGTTGTTTTTTCCCCTCCTCTTTAAACATCGCATCAAAGCGTTCGATATAGGTTTGGATAATTTTTTTGCCTTCCTTCAGTTCGGTGGTGATGACGAGAGGTGAAGATTTGATGACAACGGAAGAGGGATCGGAAGGTTCGGGGTGGTAAATCCCCAAAATCATGTAGTCATCATCAAAAATGACTTGGTATTCGGTCAACAAATAGCGATGCCTGACGATCTCCAGTTTTTTGATCTGTCCCGCCTTTTCCAGGTTGCGCCACCGCTGCAGGATATTCTCCAATTCGAGGGCATACCGTTTGTTTTCAGCCTCTTCTTGCGGCGGAAGATTTCGGAACATCACCTTGCAATGATCGATGATGATGTTGTTGGGCCGGATAAACGTTTGGATGATGTTGGATGAATTGGAGTAGGTTCTGAGTGTCTTGATCCGTTTTTTTTTCGAGAGAATGGCGTTGAACGCGCTCTGAAGGTCTGGATAAACGAGCATTTCCGAGGTTTTCAGCGGGTCGATTTTTTTCTCCATCTTGTTGAATTTGCGGGTCCAGGCGATGTTGGTCGCTGCAATCAGACCGATCAGGATGCTGATTACCTGCTCCAACTTGATCGGGAACAGGTTTGAAAAAAAGTTCCAGAAGACGACGATTGCGATAAGTATGCCGTAACTTGCCATTTCGATGATTTGTTCGTAGTTGATTTTGTTCTTCAAAGTGAGATCCCCCCGGGACGTTGAGTTTGTCAGGAAGATGCGCCGATGCACCAAGCCGTTTGATTTTCCTTCCGGCCCGTAGCCGGCCGTGTGGTATACGAAAGCGAGGATGATCCGGTTTTCCGCGCTGCTTCATCGGACGGATGAAGGGACTGTAATCAAGCGGCTCCTCCATGCGGATCCTTTTGTGAAGTGTCGAGTAATCGAATTACACCATGGACTGGAATAAAAATCAAGATAGCATCTCCATCGGGTTTGAAGCGGACGGAAGACCAAAAAAGCGATGGATTCGAAGGTGCACCCCCGCAACCCGATTTTGTCGAGGGTTAAGGGTCCTTCTTTAGCCATATTTGTTCACCACACTCCTCCAACAGCGCTGCGGCCCGCTTTTCCAGCCGGGGCAGGCGGTCCTTTCCGAAAAATCGGAGGTCGATGCTTTCATTGTCGGAGATCTGGAGCGTTCCGCGGACCTGTCGAGCCCGGTACAGCGCGATGACATTGTAGACTTCATCCCCGTTGGGGTACCGATAATAATACCGGGGGCCGGAGAACACGCCCAAGAGTTGAAGCGCACCGGCGTCCAATCCGGTCTCTTCCTTCAATTCGCGCCGGGCGGTCTCTTCCAGGGTTTCCCCGGGTTCCATGGCGCCGCCGGGGAGACCCCAGTCGAAGGAGTCGGAGCGGCGCTGAAACAGGATCTCCCCTTTTTCGTTCATCACCACCACGGTGGCGCCCGCGACGATGATCGGAAGGCTGCCGATTCTTTTACGGAGCTCCGAGATATACATCCGTTCACCTCCGGAGGATTGTCAAACGTGGTACAATGGCCGTGTGGCATCCGAAGCACAGCGAGGAGTGGTAAGCAAATGCATCACGACCTGGAACCGGCCCCGGGGATGGCCCCGATCGTCGGCCTCCTTTACGCAACCGTGGAGGATACATATCGGAGGCTGAGACAACGGGTGGAGGGGATGTCCCAGGAGGAACTGGACGATAAGGGACCCTTCGGGGACCTCAACAGCACGGGGCAGTTGATCCGTCACTTGGCGGTGGTCGATCTCCATTGGGTTTACCGCCTCCGGGGAGAACCGGTTCCCCGGGACTTGCAGGAAGCCTACGGTCCCATGTTCGACCGGCAGGGGAAGATTCCTGCCGTGTCCGGGGTGCCCCTGGAAGAACTGCTGGAGTCCTACGACCGGGTTCAGACATGGTTCCGGGACGTATGCCTTGAGCTGACCGACGAGGACCTGGACCGGGTGGTCGATTATGAAGACGGGAAAACGGCCACCATCCGCTGGGGAATCTGGCACATCGCCGACCACAGCCGTTACCATCAGGCCCAAATCGCCTGGCTTCGGAAATGGTGGCGTCAAGGGAGGAACAAGGGATGAATTTCTTGCATTTGTCGGAGGAAGTTCGCAGGGCCAAGGAGGAGAACCGCCCCGTCGTCGCCCTGGAATCCACCATCGTCGCCCACGGCATGCCGTATCCGGACAATCTGAATACGGCGCGGGAGGTTGAGGCGATCATCCGCGATCACGGGGCGGTGCCGGCGACGATTGCCATCCTCGACGGGAAGATCAGGGTGGGTCTTGCCGAAGACGAACTGTGGTTCTTGGCGGAGTATGACGGAGTGGAGAAGGTGAGCCGGCGGGACCTTCCCCATGTGATCGCCACCGGCAAGCCCGGGGCCACCACCGTCGCCGCCACGATGATCTGCGCCCGAATGGCCGGGATCGACGTGTTCGTCACCGGCGGCATCGGCGGGGTGCACCGCCAGGCGGAGAAGACGATGGACATCTCCGCCGACCTGCAGGAGCTGGCCCGGACGGACGTGGCGGTGGTCTGCGCCGGGGCGAAATCGGTGCTGGACATCGGCCTGACCCTGGAATATCTGGAGACCCGCGGCGTCCCGGTCATCGGTGTGGGGACGGAGGAATTTCCCGCCTTTTACTGCCGCTCCAGCGGCTATCCCGTCGATGTGCGCCTGGATACGCCGGAGGAGATCGCCCGGGTGATTCACACCAAGTGGGAACTGGGGCTTCAGGGCGGCCTCGTCATTGCCAATCCGATCCCGGAAGCGGACGCCCTGGAGGAAGAAGCCATGGAGCGCATCATCGCCGACGCCCTGCGCGAGGCGGAGGCGGCAGGGATTTCCGGCAAGCGGGTGACGCCCTTTTTGCTGGACCGGATCAAAACCCTGACCGGCGGCGACAGCCTGCGCGCCAACATCGCTCTTGTCAAACACAACGCCCGGGTGGGGGCGCAGATCGCCCGGGCCCTGCACCCGCTGCGGAAGGGGCGGCAGTAGCCCGCTGCATAGGGGTGCCGGCCATCCAACCGGAAGCGGTCCTGCGATCAGGGCCGCTTCTTGTTTCCGGCATTCATATCTCCTTCCGAAGGAGCGAAATCCGGTCACCATCCCGTGGGAGAGGGCGGGGATAAAATCCAGTGTCTTGTCAAGCTTTGGTGCGGAACTCCGTCGTCACTAGCCGACGGAGTTCTTTTTGCCTGAGGAGCCCCCCTGATCTTGTAAATAAAACCATTTTCCTATTGAGGACCTTCCAATCCCCGGTTATGCTGTTTTAATATGAAATACCCTTTTTTTCACTCAGGAGGAGCATGAAATGCAAAATTTTCGCCTGCGGCTGAGAGAAATATTGGACCGGCTTCAGGAAAAGTGGCTGCAGTGGAAAGCTTCTCATCCGGGATGGATTCGCGCTTATACGGTCTTTTCCACGGTTTCTCTGCTCATCTTTCTCTTGGGCCTCTTCTTTTTTGAGGACGCGCGCAAGATTTTCGTCCAATTTTTGTGGAGCCTTTATCTGTTGTGGCAGTTTTGGATCCTGGCCCGAAGCAAGACGTTCACCTGGAA
Source organism: Planifilum fimeticola (assembly GCF_003001905.1). Taxonomy (NCBI): domain Bacteria; kingdom Bacillati; phylum Bacillota; class Bacilli; order Caryophanales; family Thermoactinomycetaceae; genus Planifilum; species Planifilum fimeticola. The sequence goes on along the minus strand of NZ_PVNE01000021.1, from coordinate 150 downwards.
AACCTATTCCGCGTTTTTTCTGGTGGGAGCTTGGGTAATCCCCTTTATCACCCAGGGGTTTGTGGCCATCATTCACCTCCTCTTCGGCGGGGAGCCCTCCGATTGGTGGAGCATCGCCGTGGTGACGCCGATTGTCGAGGAAATCTTCAA